>CAVKTI010000015.1:0-39384 GCA_963659365.1 Acutalibacteraceae bacterium
GAATTTTTTCGATAAGCGAGCGCAGTGCCAAACTCGTTTGAGCAATGCCGAGCGTAGAAAAAATCTTTGCGGAGCAAGAAACAGCGCGAAACGCGAGAAACTTAGAAACTTAGAAACAAAAATTGCGACAGCAATTTTGAGAAACCAGAAATTAGAAATCACTTTCACATGAAATACTTCATCATAGCAGGCGAGGCTTCGGGCGATTTGCACGCTTCGAACTTGATGGCGGCTCTCAAACGGCACGATGCCGATGCGCAGTTCTGCTTTTTGGGCGGCGACCTAATGGCGGCGCAGGGCGGCACGCTGGTGCACCACTACCGCGATATGGCGTTTATGGGCATTATCAATGTGGTGCTGAACCTGCGCAAAGTGCTGCGCAACTTGGCCGACTGCAAATGCGCCATCGCGCAATTTCGCCCCGATGTGGTCATTTTGGTCGATTACCCGAGTTTCAATTTGCGCATTGCCAAATATGTCAAAAAACATACGCAAACGCCTGTCTATTACTACATTTCGCCGAAATTGTGGGCGTGGAAAACCTACCGTATCAAGGCGATAAAACGGTATATCGACCGCATGTACACGATTTTCCCGTTCGAAACGGCTTTTTATGCGCAATTCGGCTATCGGGTGGAGTATGTGGGCAATCCCACGGTCGATGCGGTGGCGCATTTTCGCGAAACAACGCCAACCGACCATTTCCGTGCCGAGCAAGCACTCGACGAGCGCCCCATCGTGGCAGTTTTGGCGGGCAGTCGCCAGCAAGAGATCGACACCACACTGCCGCGCGTAATGCCGTTGGCGGCGCGTTATCCCGATTTTCAGTTTGTGCTGGCCGCTGCGCCCGATGCCGACCTGCGGCTCTATGCGCCCTACCTTTCCGACGATGTGAAAGTGGCGAAAAACAGCACTTACGCACTGCTCGCCAACGCCTTTGCCGCCGTTGTCAATTCGGGTACTGCCACGCTCGAAACGGCACTGTTTCGTGTGCCACAAGTGGTGGTTTACTATGTTTGGGGCGGGCGTTTTGCATCGTTGCTCAAAAAAATACTGATAAAAACGCGCTTCATCTCGTTGGTTAATTTGGTGGCCGAAAAAGAGGTGGTACGCGAGTTTGTGGCGCACGATTTTTCGACCGAAAATGTTGGTCGCGAACTCCATCGCCTGCTGCTCGACACCGACTACCGCGCCCACATCATCGCCGACTACGACCAACTAGCACAACGCCTTGGCGATGCTGGTGCCGCCGAAAACGCAGCGAAAAAGATTCTGACCAAGTGAGAAGTTAGAAGTGAGCAGTGAGAAGTGAATTTTCCCAAGAATAAAGAGTAAAGACAAAAGAATAAAGACTTTTTATCATTTGAAAATTGCAGCGGTGTTGAATGCGAAATTTCATAATTCTAAATTCAAAATTCTTTATTAGACGCATGGCTTTTCCCCTTTGGGGAAAACGGGAAAAGAGGCTATGACCAAGACGATGACTTTTGACTATGACGAAGACCAAAACAATTTGAAATTTGAAATCTGAAATCTGAAATCTGAAATTCCAAATGTTTCCACACTTGAAAAAAATAGCGATTTTGTTCCTTTTGGTGGCGGGAATGGTGGCTTGCCGAAAAGAGGAGGTTGTGGTGCCATCGGAGTACGAAACGCTGCCCATCGGTGTACGCGACATCAGCACTTTTGCGCCCAACGAGCCAATCGGTATGTACCTGCTCAACGAAGGCAATATGGGCAGCAACAAAGCCACTATCGACTACCTCGATTTTGCCAATGGCTACTACATTCGCAACATCTATTCGGAGCGCAACCCAAACATTATCAAGGAGTTGGGCGATGTTGGCAACGATATTCAGATTTACGGTGCAAAACTCTATGTGGTGGTGAATTGCAGCCACAAGGTGGAGGTGCTCGACGCCAAAACCTGCGTGCGCATCGGTCAAATCGACATTCCAAACTGCCGCTATATCCGTTTTACGCGCGGCAAAGCCTACATTTCGTCGTATGTGGGGCCAGTGGCCATCGACCCTAACGCGCAACTGGGCGCAGTTTTCGAGGTGGATACCGCCACGCTGCAAATCACCAACCGCATAACGGTCGGCTACCAACCCGACGAGTTGGAACTGCTGGGCGACTACATCTATGTGGCCAATTCGGGCGGCTACCGTCAGCCAAACTACGACTCGACCGTTTCTGTGGTCGAACAGCGCACCATGAGGCAAATCGAAAAAATTCCCGTTGCCATCAATCTGCACCGCATTCGCAAAGACCAATACGACCAACTTTGGGTTTCGTCGCGCGGCAACTACGCCGACATTCCGTCGCGCCTATTTGTGTTGGCAAAAGAAAATTCCGCAGCGGCCAAAATGACCGTCGCCGACACGCTCGATATGCCCTGCTCCGAAATGGCCATCGTGGACGATTCGCTCTATTTTTACAGTGTGTCGTGGAACACGCAAAAGGAGGAAAATGCGGTGTCGTATGGCATTGTCGATGTGCGCACGCACCAGTTGATTACCAGCCATCTTATTACCGATAGCACCGAGAGCGACATCAAAGTGCCGTATGGCATTGCGGTCAATCCCTACAACCGCGATATTTTTGTAACCGATGCCAAAAATTATGTTTCCAGCGGCGTGCTGCACTGCTACGACCGCAACGGCAAAAAACGCTGGAGCGTCCGCACAGGCGACATTCCTGCACACATGGTTTTTGTCTATAAATGACGCTACTTAAGCGATTTTAATTATTCAATTATCTAATTTCCAATTATCTAATTATTTATTTGAAAATTTGAAAATTTGAAGATTGTTCTTGCCTTACAAACCAACACTAATGCGTTAAACTGATCAACCAATCAACTGATCAACTGATCAACCAAAAATAATAAACCAAACTATGAAACGATTCTGTTTTTACATGGCACTGGCAATGAGCCTTGTTGCCTGCAAGCACGAAACACCGATGGTCAGCCTCGGTATCGACGATGTGTACGCCATCGAGCGTATGCGTCCACTGATTTTGCGCCCCGCATTTTCGGGCGATCGCTACGAATGGACTATGCCCGCCACCGATGGTTCCGACTCGCTGGTCGGCACCGAACGCGAGTTTATTTTCTGCCAAGTGGATACAGGCACTTATCGTCTGCATCTTCAAATTGTCGATAAGCAAAACACTGTAAATCAAGAGATTAAAGTTGTTGTGTGGGAAGAGCAAGTAGCGTATAGCCGCTACATCAGCACCGTTTACGAATACCGCCCTGCGCCCGGCCAGTTTGTCAACGAATTGCCACAATACGAAGAGGGTAACACCGCCGCCGATATGGCACAAAAGGCGCAAGCCTGCATCGCTGGCACAAACGACCAATTGATTACGCTTGGCGGATTTGGCGGATATGTTACCTTCGGCTTCGACCACAGCGTGGTGAATGTTCGCGGTCAGTACGATTTCAAAATTCTCGGCAACGCCTTTTATTCCCCTTCCAATCCAAATCCCGATCGTGGCAAGGGCGGCAGTTGCGAACCGGGCATTGTCGAGGTCTCGTTCGACCGCAACCAAAACGGCCTACCCGACGACACTTGGTACGAACTCGCTGGCAGTGCCTATCGCCACGCCGACACACGCCACCACTACCAAATCACCTACTATCGCCCCGACGAAGACCATGTTGCCATTCCTAAAAAAAGCGAATCGCTTACCGATACCGCCTACATTTTTTGGCGCGACAACGATGGACAAAGCGGCTACATTCCGAAAAACGCGTTCCACCAACAGGACTATTTTCCGCGCTGGCTGTCCGACACCATCACTTTTGCTGGCACACGCCTGCCCAAAAACGCCGTCAAAGCAGCGGGTAACTACTGGCTGCTATACGCTTTCGACTGGGGCTACGCCGACAACCACCCCAACGACTCCACCGACCTCGTCAGTTTCGACATCGATTGGGCGGTCGATGCTGATGGCAATTCGGTTCATCTACCCTGCATCGACTTTGTGCGCGTCTATACCGCCGAAAATCAAACTTGCGGCTGGATAGGCGAAACCAGCACCGAAATCTCCCGCGCCGAAGACCTACATGTGGCGGAATGAAAATTATTATTCCCTGATCTTCACCGAAAAACGATGCCAAACACCACACGACGGCCGATGGCGGCGTTCAGTTTTTCGATGAGCGAGGTGCGCTGCATAAATAGGTCGTTGCGCAGCATGGGCGAGGTGATATGCACATGCAACATGCCGTCGCGCAGTTCCAAACCCGTGCTGTAGTCGGCCAGCGAGCCAAGCACCGTGCGCCATGCTTCAATCACGGCATTTTCGGTAAAATGCGCTGCCACCGCATTTTCGGCATCGCCCATACAGAGGGCTTTTTTTATCATATCGGTCGATAACCGCTCGGGAATAGTGCGTTTCATAAATTTGGATATTTTTCCGTCGTGCGGGACAACAATTTCAAATTAGGTTAATCAGTTGATTGGTCGTTGAAAAGTTGATGAGTTGAAAAGTTGAAAAGTTTAACGCATTGGTGATGGTCTGTGAGGCAATTTTTATTTCTGATTTCTAGTTTCTGGTTGCGCTGCGCGCTGTTTCAGGTTTCAAGTTTTCGGTAGCCGAAACGCCGCAATTATTATTCATTGTTCATTATTCATTTCGTCGGATGTGGCATGCTGCGTCCCTACTTTCACACTTTCAAACTTTCTCACTAAAAAACTCCTCACTCCTCATTCCTAACTCCTAACTCAAATTCACTCCTCACTTAAAAGTCCCCTATTACAGCAAGCGTTTCACAAAACGAAATAGCGAATAGGGCATATAGCGGAACGGCACATCGACCCATGTGGGCGACGAAACCACCGCACGACGGTGCGAAAAGACGCGAAAACTCTCCACGCCGTGATAGGCCGACATGCCCGACTGCCCCACGCCGCCAAACGGCAAATTGTCGTTGACAATGTGCATGATGGTGTCGTTGATGCACGCGCCGCCCGACGAAGTGTGCCGCAACACACGCTCGCCATTTTTGCCGAAATAGTAGAGTGCCAACGGCTTTTCGCGCGCATTGACAAAATGTACCGCCTCGTCGAGTGTGCCGAAGGTCTGAATCGGAAAAATGGGACCAAAAATCTCTTCGCACATCACAGGCGCATCGGGCGAAACATGGTCTAAAATCGTCGGTGCGAAATAACGCTCTGCCGCATCGGTTGTGCCGCCGAAAACGATTTCGCCATCGCTCAAATAACTGCGCAATCGGGCAAACGCCTTGTCGTTCACAATGCGCGCATAGTGCTGCGATTCACGCGGATTATCGCCCAGCAAATCGACAAACGCCTGCTGCAACGCCTCGATAAACGGCGCTTTTACGCTTTCGTGCAACAGCAGATAGTCGGGCGCAATGCAGGTCTGCCCAGCATTCAACGCCTTGCCCCATGCCACGCGCCGCGCCGCCAGAGCGATGTCGGCATCAGCATCGACAATGCACGGACTTTTGCCACCAAGTTCCAATACCACTGGTGTCAGATTTTTGGCGGCAGCGGCCATCACAATTTTGCCTAGCGTAGGACTGCCTGTGAAAAACAGCAAATCGTAGCGTTGCTCCAGCAGTGCGGTGTTCACCGTGCGGTCGCCCTGCACCACCGCCACATATCGTTCGTCGAACGCCTCCGCCACCATCTGTTCCAACACCTGCGCCACATGCGGCACATAGGGCGACGGCTTCAACACGGCTGTGCAGCCCGTCGAAATGGCACCCACAAGCGGACTCAGCAGCAGTTGCACAGGGTAGTTCCACGGCGCAATAATCAGTGCCGTACCGAGCGGTTCGTACAGCACTTTGCTCCGCGATGGGAAAACGCTCATGGTCGGTGCTACGCGCTGCGGTCGTGCCCAACGGCGCACACTCCGCAAATGCTTTTTGATTTCGGCATACACCAAGCCAATCTCGGTCAAATACGCCTCTTCGTACGACTTGTGCAAGTCGGTCCAAAGGGCGGCCGCAAGCGGTTTTTCGTACTTTCGGAGAGCCGCCTCCAAACGCCGCAACGCCTGCTTGCGAAAGGCGATGTCGCGCGTGGCGTGTGTCGCAAAAAACTCCTTTTGCGCCCTCACCGTTGCCGCAATATGTTCCGATGGTGTGTTCATATCAGTATGAAAGTTTGAAAGTGAGAAAGTTTGAAAGTGAGAAAGTTTGAAAGTTATGGTGCTGTTGAGGCGTTTTTACTTCCTTTTTTTCGGCAACAAAATGTCTTTCATGCTTTTTTGTGGGTGGAAACGACAGAAATCGACAGGTTTTTCGATACCATCAATCCTACCTTTTTCTGTAAATTGCCAAATGGTGTAGTGCGATGAGCCGTTTATCACTGGTTTATCTTTCCCATATCGACCGATGTAGAGCGTATAGTGGTTGAACCGAGGCGCACAATAAGTGTTGTACGAACGCTGCGTGCCGTAAATTATTGGCTTCACGCCATACGCTTTTTCGAGAAGATTGAGCATCACCTGCAGACTGTCCTGCGCACGACGAATCTCTTTTTGAGACCATTTGCCATCTCCCAATTCCACATCTACCATCGGAATCAAATCTGGGCCGATAGCATCGAGTATCTTTTTGAAATGTCGGAATTGATCGTGCGCGCTGCTGCTCATACGAAAAAAATGGTAGCCGCCAACACGATAGCCGCTCGCCTTGGCACCCTTGGCCAATGTTTTGCATTTGGGATCGATATATGTCGCGCCCTCGGTGCATTTCACATAGACAAAACTGCCCTTCGGAAGCGTTTTCTTTACCTTTTCCCAATTCACATTGCCTTGGTGGCGCGACACATCAATGCCCGCCACATCTTTTGTGAAGGCAACCGATGATTTGCTCCCTCCTTTCGATTGACTTTTCGATTTTTTCTGACCACAAGCCACAAGACAAAAACAGCAGCAAACCGCCACAAGACAAACCACTCTCGTTAAATTTTTCATACAATCAGTTTATTTGGTCAAATTTTTGGGACTTTTTCCGTTGTTTTTATGGCAAAAATAGGAATTATTCCGTTTTTTTTCGTTCTATTTTTAGGAATTATTCCGTCAAAATCGCATTAAAAATAGGAATTATTCTAGTCGATTTCAAATTAAGTTGAAGCGTTGAACTGTTGAATCGTTGAATCGTTCGGACGCACTCGGTGCGTCCCTACATTGTCAATTATCCATTGTCAATTATTTTCGTCTATGCTCTATGTTCTATCTTCTTAAAATCTATTCTTGCTACTTGCGACTCACATCTTGCGACTAATTTGCGCAAGCAACTGCTGGGCGGTGCGGTGGAGTGTGGGGTGCGTCCAATCGGGGTAGATTTGGCACAAGGGCTGCAACACAAAGGCGCGCCGATGCATCAGCGGGTGCGGCAATGTGAGCGTGGCAGTGTGCAACACCAGCCCATCGCAGTCAATCAGGTCGATGTCGATAATGCGGTCGGTGTAGCGACCACTTTCGGTTTTCGCAGTGCGCCCCATCTGCCGCTCGATGTGTTGCGTGGCGTGCAACAACTCGTCGGGCGTGCAGTCGGTATCGACCAGCAGCACGCTATTCAGAAACGCATTCGGGCTGTCGAAGCCCCAAGGCACAGTCTCGCAGGGCGTGCTTTCAGCCACCACCACGCCAATCTGTTCGGCAATGAGGCGTGTGGCACAGCGCAGATTTTCGGCGCGATTGCCAAGGTTCGAGCCGAGCGCAACGATGGCACGCATCAAGCGTCAAGCAGTGCGGCGTAGGCTTTGGCGTCGAGCAGCGCATCGAGTTCGGCGGCATCGTCCACCGTCGCCTTTATCATCCAGCCTTCGCCATAAGGGTCGGCATTGACCAGTTCGGGCTGCGCTTCGAGTGCGGCATTCACCTCGAGCACCTTCCCCGACACGGGCATAAAGAGATCGGACACCGTTTTGACCGCCTCGACCGAGCCAAATGTGTCGCCAGCCGCCAACTGTTCGCCCTCGGTCGGAATATCGACAAAGACAATTTCGCCCAATTCACTCTGCGCATAGTCGGTAATGCCGATATAGGCCTCGTTGCCCTCCACGCGAATCCACTCGTGTTCGCTAGTGTACTTGATGTTTTCGGGAATGTTCATTTTTCTGTATTTTTTGAAATTTGTTTACGCCACAAAGGTACGAAATTAGTTTGAAAGTGAGAAAGTGAGAAAGTGTGTAAAGTTAAAAGTGTATAAAGTATGAAAGTGTAAAAGTATGAAAGTAGGGACGCGGCATGCCGCGTCCGAAAGTTTATAGGTGAGAGGTTAGAGTTTAGAGAATGTAGAGACGTCACACTGTGGCGTCTCTACTGTTTTAATGAACAATGAACAATAGTAGCAAGTCGCAAGAAGCAAGTCGCAAGAAAGATTTTAAGAGCATAGAATATAGAGCATAGACAAAAATTATTTGAAGATTGCGCCGCTGTTGAGCGCGAAAATTCATAATTCTTAATTCAAAATTCTTAATTACCCAAAGTGTAGCGGTCGGTGTGCGGCGCAGCGGTTCTCTTTGTCGATTTCGGGGAGGAGGGCGCAGGTTTCGGGCGTGAAGTAGGCTTGTGCAAAACGCTCCCAAACATACGCCACTGCCATGGGCGATGGGTGCACCATATCGTCGGCAAAAAAGCGGTAGTCGCGCAATTCGTCGAGCAAAATTTCGTAGGCGGGAAAATAATCGACATCGGGCAGTTGCTGGCAAAGTGCTTCGGTGGCGAGCAGCAGCGTGGCTTTGCTCGTCTGGTTTTCGGTGGCGTCGTTGCGCAGGTAGCGTATCGGGCTGACCGACAGCAGCACTTTCAGTTTGGGATTTTGTTGCCGCAGTGCCGCAAAAAGTTGCGTGTAGCGCGCCACAATCTCGTCCACCGTGAGGCGGCGGCGCACAAAACGGTTGTTCGGCACTTTGTGGCAGTTGGCCACCACTCTGCCGTCGAATTCGCAAACCCAAGCCGAACCAAATGTGATGATGAGCAAGTCGGCGTGCGCCAAGTTTTCGACAGCAGCGCAGAAACGCTTATTCATCTTTTCGAGTGCGATTTCTTTCGATGGGTCGGAGAAACTGCCGTGGTGCATCCAACTGTGCCACAGAGAGTTATGCTCGAAAAGTTCATCGGCGACAAAAGGCCGATTTTCGGCCAATCGTTCTAATGCTTGCGCTATCGACAGTGGGTTGTATAGCACGCCAAACGGGTTCACATCGCCTTGAAAGCGGAAATCGAGCAGCCGTTGCCCGATATTTTCGGCAAAACACGAACCAAGCAACACGAAGCGTGTGCTGTGGCTTATCCACGGTTGCGGTTTGATGGGTATGATGGTGCGGAAATTCATTTTCTTTGAATAAAGAGTAAGGACGAATGAGTGGAAAAGTGTATAAAGTTTGTAAAGTTGAAAGTCTATAAAGTGTGTAAAGTGAAAAAGTTATTTCTAATTTCTAATTTCTAATTTTTGGTTATTGATTTGAAAATTTGAAGATTGATTTTTTTCACAGACTTTCGCTAATGCGTTAAACTCATCAACTTTTTAACGACCAATCAACCGATCAACTAATCAACTGATCAACCCAATCTGAAATCAGAAATAAAATCGTTTCAACGCTCCAATGGGATCTCCTTCACTTGCAAATTGGCATCGAGGCCATAAACCACGCTGTCGGTCATAAAACTGTCGGCGGCAAGGCTTTGAGTGCGGTTCAGGTGAGGCCAGCGAATGCCGCCCAAATCGAGCAGCGTAGCAAAAAGCGTCATCGACGAGGTTTTGCTGCTTTTGTGCCTGTGCAGATTTGCCACTTTTTGCGGATTTATCGCCTTGTAACTATCTGAATACCAAATAAATAGCGGCACATGATATTCGTATGCGCTGCCATTGTAGGTGCCGTGCAGCAACAAGTGTTGCTCATCGTCGAGCAGATTTTCGCCGTGGTCGCCAATGTAGAGCAGCAGGCTTGGGCGGTCGCTCGTTTCGAGCAGGCTGATGGTGCTGTCGAGAAAATAGTCGGTGTAGGCGATGGCGTTGTCGTACGAATTGACCAAAATGTCGCGAATCTCGTCGAGCAGCGGTTGGCCATTGCGTTGCTCAATCACCTTTTTGATGTCCAGCACCACCGCTTCGATGTCGGGACGGCTGTTCATATCAGGCTGAAATGGTGCCATCGTTTGCGGATAGCGGCAGTTGTATTTGTAGTGGCAGCCCAGCGAGTGCAGCACCACAAATTCGGGGCGTTGCGCCGAATCGACAATCGTACGCAAATCGTTCAGCAGATCGCTATCGAAACTGCTGTTGTCGGGCAAATAGTGCGTGTAGTCGCAAGTTTCGGAGATGCGCATCAAGAACTGATTGCCGAAACTCTGGTTGGCAATCCACGCCGTCCGATAGTCCGCTTCGGCAAAGGCTTCGACTACCGATTTTTGACGCATATAGTCGGCGGCGGTTTGCGGCGTGGCGGGCGAAAGCATCATCGGCACCGACACCGTGGTGAGATTGGCCACCGCATACACGCTGTCGAACGAAATCAGATTTTGCCGCTGTTGCAGGCGTGGTGTGGTGTTGCGGCCGTAACCGTTTATGCCAAAATTGCCGTAGCGCGCCGTTTCGCCAATCACCAGCACAATGGTTTGCGGCGGCTGCTGTTCGTCGGGTTGTATGCCAAACGAAAAGTGGTCGAGTTGTTCGGTGGCGGCATCGATTTTTTTGTGCAACTCCACTATCTCGATGGTGTGGTGCAGCAGATTGAATGGCAGCAGATGCACAATGCCAGCGTGCGGCTTTTCGTCGTCGATTGGAACGAAAAAATAGCGGTCGTTGTGCGTGCCACGCAACACGCCAAGCACCAACAAAACGCACAGCAGTTCGCTCGCCGCCACCGCAAGGCGACCAGTATGCGAAAGCAGCGGTGTGTTGTCTATCTTATTGAAAATCAGCCAAAAATAACCCGCAAAAAACGCCACTGCCAGCACTATCTCAGGCCACGCCGTGGAGCAGAGTTCGAGAAATTCGCCCGGCTCGGCAATGAAAATGGTATTGACAAACAACAACGAGGTGGTGGCGTGATACATGACGAGATGCACGCCTTCGACAAGCCCCAAAAGCAGCGTGAGGCTGTGAAAAACAAAGAAAGCACGCGCTTTCAGCAGTAGAGCAGGCAGCAAAATCCACAGCGCGCCGCACAGCAGGTAGAGCGCACGCATCGGCAGCGCGCCAAGGTCGGTGGCAACCATGGCAGCCAGCAGATAGGGCGCAAAAACGAGAAGTGCGAGCGTTGCACGCAAAAGTCGTTGTTGCTCGTCTTTTTGCATTTCTATCGGTTGATAATCAGAATTTTAGTGGTTTCGTGCTGCTTGCCGTCGGGACTGAAACACATGGCCAGATAGATGCCCGTAGCCACGCGTCCGCCGCCACGGCGATTGCCGTCCCAAGTGGCGATACCGCCGTTCGAAATGGTTTCGTAAACTACATTCCCAGCGATGTCGGTAATTTTCACACGCGTGTCGGTAACCAAACCCGTGATGGTGATAACGCCTGTGTAATCTTCACGCACAGGATTGGGAAATGCGTGCACATTGTTGAAAGTTTCGTTGCCTTCGCTGGCATCCGATTGGTACGAAATCAGACCGTTGCCTGTGCCAAAAAACACTTCGCCTGTCTTTTCGTTGATGCCAATGCAGATGATGTTGTCCGACAGCAGCGGACTGTTTTCGCTGGTAAAGTGGTGAATCGTTTCCAATCCATCTTCCGAAACCAAGAACACGCCATTTGTTTCGGTGCCAATCCATTTGCGGTTCGACCCATCGACGGCAATAGCGTTTATCTGCACGCCATCGAGCAGATAGTCGGCCAAGTTGGTGCCATCGTTGCGTGGAATTTTTATCCGCGAGCAGGTGTAATCGTTTTCGAATGCGCTGGTCTGGTTGCTCAACAGACAGATGCCATCGCTCGTTCCCAGCCACAGACGGTTGTCGTGGTCTTGCGCTATGCAGCGGAAGTTTGTCGGGGCGTAGCGGTTGCCATCTTGGTCGTAGAACGAGGTGAAGAGCCGTGTCAGGTCGTCCGAGGTTTTGTCGGGCGTGCCGTTGTCGTAGAAGGTGAAAAGGGCGGTGTTGCTGCCGCTGGTCATGCGCGGAATCAGTACCCACTTTTGGTTCGCATCTTGGTTCGATACGACGATGTCTTGCGGTGTCGTTGCTTCCTTTACAGCACTGTATCTCACCGACTTAAGTGTGCCGTCGGGTTGGCGGTATTTTATCAAACTCGATGTTTCTGCCGACGAACAGACATTCAGAAACCACAGATTGCCGTCTTTGTCGTAGGTCAAACCATCGAGGCGGTGATACTGGTAGTAGGCGTCGCTGGGCTTACGAAGCGGAAAGATGGTTTCCACACCGCTATTATCGGCATTGTAGAGTTTGTAGGGTTGGTCGCCACGAAATTCGTAAAGTCCCATGCCGTACGAGGCAACAAAAAAGTGCGTTTTGTCGTTCGGGTCGATGGCCACATCTACAAAATCGATAGCATTGACTAATGGCGTGCTGTGTTCTTGCTTTGTTACAGCGTTTATTTCGCCTTGCGTAATGTTTCGCCAAGTGCCATTTTCAAACAGCATCACATGTCCAGCACGCTGATATTGCGATGCCCATCGACCGCCCGGCACCACATATATGCGTCCGTCGCTGTGTTTTATCCGCCACGCATAATTCACGGCAGGACCATTGGGGCGAAATACGGCAGTGGCTTTTGTGGCGGGCGTTATGCGTGCTATGCCTGCCATGTCGGCGGCCGTCCAAATCTGGCTCTCTACCGAGTCGTAAAAAGCCATGTAGATGCCGCTGTTGGCAAAAGTCTGGTTGCCGTCGGGGGCGAACATTAGAAACTGGAGCGGCTCGCAGAGAAACAGTCGCTCGCCATCGGTGTTGATGGCAACAACATCGGTGCGGTATGGGATCCAACTCGTTGCACCACGCCTGTACAGCACGCTATCGCTCTGCAACAGATAGAGTTCGTTTTTGTAAACTATGGTGCGTTTATTGGTCTTTGGTGTGGGCGTAGCTATTGCCGTCCAGTTCTCGAAATTGGCCAAATTCACGCCTGTGGTTGGTGCGGTCATCACAGCGTTGGGTGTGGTGGCATACCAGCGGCCGCCATTCTCGGCGAGCGAAAGCACGGCTGTATTTTCGCCACCCGCACCGATAATGTAGGTGTCCGCTACTTCGCGCTTCTCAAGATCGAGTTTCATAATGCCGAAATCGCACGAAAAATAGGCCATCTTCCCCACACAATAGATGTGATTGATGCCCTTGCTGCCAGCCATATTTTTGCGATAGAGGTCGGTGATGTTGTAGATGTTGCCGTCGGTCAGCAGGTCGATATTTGCGTTGGCATACGCCACCACCAGCATATGCATTTCGGCGGAATAGGCAATGTAGGTGATGTTGTTGTCGTTCAAACCAGTTATTTTCGACAGCAAAGTTACGGCGTTGTCGTCCTTGCCCACGGCAAAAAGTGCGCCGCCGCTCACGCCATACACCTTGTCGGGCGTTTGCGCTATGATTTGCGTGTTCGAATATGCCAAATGCGTGCGCCAACTGCCAATAGGCTGTTGCTCGGCGCGCCCCGAAAGCGTCGCAGCCAAAATCAGTGCCAAAATTGCGATTTTTTTCATATTTATTTTGTTGAACTGTTGATTTGATTCTAAGTTTCTAAGTTTCTAAGTTTCTCGTGCTTCGCACTGTTTCTATGTTTTTGCGGATTTGGTTATTTGGTTATCTAACCCCTCCGCTTCGCTCGTCCCCTTACAAAGGGGACAGGTTCGCACCCAACAATGCCTCATTTTTTTAATTAAATGATTGGGAATCAGGTAATTAGATAATTAAAAAGTCTATGTTCTATGTTCTATGTTCTATATTCTATATTCTCGGACGCACTCGGTGCGTCCCTACTTTCACACTTTCATACTTTCACACCAAAAAAATTCCTCACTCCTAATTCCTCACTCAAAAACACTTCTCACTACTCACTACTCACTAAAAATTTCCCCATCTCCCGCAGTGCGCGCCCACGGTGGCTGATGGCATTCTTTTCGGTGGCGTTCATCTCGGCAAAGGTCTTGTCCGAGCCGTCTGGCACGAAAAGGCGGTCGTAGCCGAACCCGCTTTCGCCACGCTCGCTCTCCAAAATGCGCCCCGTTACAATGCCTTCGAACAGATGCGTTTCGCCGTCCATTATCAAGGCGATGACGGTGCGGAAGCGTGCGTCGCGATTCTGCACGCCGTGCAGCCGTTCGAGCAGTTTCTGCCGATTTTTTGCCGAATCCGACGGCTCGCCAGCGTAGCGCGCCGAGTAAATTCCTGGCTCGCCGCCCAACGCCTCTACCTCCAAGCCTGTGTCGTCGGCAAAGCAATCGACACCGTAGCGCGTATGCACAAATTGGGCTTTTTGGAGCGCATTCTCTTGCAGCGTGCAGCCCGTTTCGGGAATCTCGTCGTGGCAACCGAGCGTGTCCAGCCCCGCCAAATCGATAGCCGTCCCCAGCGCAACACGCACTTCGTCCACTTTGTGCGCATTGTGCGTGGCAAAATAGAGTTTTTTCTGTGGCTTCATGGTCATTCTCATCACAAATATCGGGCAAAGATACAAAAATCAAACCGAAATCACGCCATTTTTTTCATTCGATTGGTATATTTGCACGCTTTTTGTATCTTTGTGGAGTAAAACGATACGCAGAAATGGGAAAAAATAGGGCGCAAGATGGACGCGGTTGCCGCAAGTCAGCATTGATGTCGGCACTGGTGCAAGTTTTTTCGGAAACGCCGAATAAACCGCTGAATTACAGACAGTTGTCGTATGCGCTGGGGCTGCGCTCCGACGCACAAAAACGGCTGGTGGTGGAGTCACTCGATGCGCTGTGCGAACAGGGTACGCTGGTGCAGGTTGCTATGGGAAAATACCGCCTCAATCTGCGCCAAAACTACATTACTGGCACGCTCGACCGACAAACGGTGGCCAAAAAGACCTATCTCGTTCCCGACGATGGCGGCGAACTGGTGTTTGTGGCGGAACGCAGCATGGGGTGCGCTCTCAATGGCGACCATGTGCGGCTGCTGCTCTTCCCACGCCGCAAAGAGCGCGAACCCGAAGGCGAAGTGGTAGAGGTGCTTCACCGCGCCAAAAACGAATTTGTAGGCATTCTCGAAGTGAAATCGTCGGTGGCGTTTCTCAATGTCGATCGCAAACAGTTGGTACACGACCTGTTTATTCCGCTCGATAAATTGCACGGCGGTCGCGATGGCCAAAAGTGCGTGGGACGCATTGTGGAGTGGAACGACAAAGCCAAAAATCCTATCGGCGAAATAGTGGAAGTGCTTGGCAATGTGGGCGAAAACGAAACCGAAATGCACGCCATTTTGTCGGAATTTGGGCTGCCCTACCACTATCCTGCCGAGGTGGAGGCCGCCGCCGAAAAAATCTCGGCCGACATCACGCCCGAAGAGATTGCGCGCCGCATCGATATGCGCCAAGTCTGCACCTTCACTATCGACCCGCGCGATGCCAAAGATTTCGACGACGCACTCTCGATTCGCCGCCTCGACAATGGCTTGTGGGAAATCGGTGTGCATATTGCCGATGTTACGCACTATGTGCGCCCCGACGACATCATCGACCAAGAGGCCTACAACCGCGCCACATCGGTCTATCTAGTCGATCGCACAGTGCCAATGCTGCCCGAACGCCTCTGCAACGGCATCTGCTCGCTGCGCCCCAACGAGGAGAAATTGGCCTACTCCGTGCTTTTCAAAATGGACGACGAGGCCAATGTGCAAGCCTACAAAATTGCACGCACCGTCATCTGCTCCAACCGCCGATTTACCTACGAAGAGGCGCAACAACGCATCGAAACGGGCGAGGGCGACTATGCCGACGAACTGCTGTCGCTCGACCGACTGGCGAAAATCCTGCGCCAACAACGCTTTGCCAATGGTGCAATCGCCTTCGAGCGCATCGAAACACGCTTCGAAATCGACGAGAAAGGCAAGCCGTTGAGCGTCTATTTCAAAGAGTCGCAAGATGCCAACAAACTCATCGAGGAGTTTATGCTGCTGGCCAATCGCACCGTGGCGACACATATCGGCAAACCGAAAAAACGCGGCGAAACGCCCAAAACTTTCGTCTATCGCATACACGATGTGCCAAACCCCGACAAACTCGAAAATCTGTCGCAATTTATCAAACGCTTTGGCTACAAACTGAAAACCACTGGCCGCCACACCGATGTGTCGTCGTCGATCAACCACCTGCTGAATCAGGTCGAAGGCACCAAAGAGCAAAATCTGATTGAAACGCTCACCATACGCTCGATGGCCAAGGCGCAATACAGCACCGAAAACTGCGGCCACTACGGCTTGGCATTCGACTACTACACGCACTTCACCTCGCCCATTCGCCGCTATCCCGATATGATGGTGCACCGCCTGCTGACACGCTATCTGGCTGGCGGCAAAAGCGTGGACGCACCCACTTGGGAAACCTACTGCAAACACAGCAGCGATATGGAGCAGCGCGCCGCCAACGCCGAACGCGCCTCGATAAAATACAAGCAGGTGGAGTTTATGCGCGACCACATCGGGCAGGTGTACGACGGCGTTATTTCGGGCGTTACCGAGTGGGGCATCTATGTGGAACTGAACGAAAACAAGTGCGAAGGCATGGTGTCGGTGCGCGACCTCGGCAACGACTACTACCTGTTCGACGACAAAAATTACTGCATCGTCGGCCGCTCGTCGGGACGGAAATTCCAACTGGGCGACCCGCTCACAGTGCGCATTGCTCGTGCCGATTTGACCAAGAAACAACTCGATTTTCAGTTGGTAAACAAATTCTAATCGCGCAAAAAAAAATGACTGCAAACTGACTGCAAACCGACTGCAAATTGCATTACACTGTATAGCAAATGTACTAACATTGTACTAACAAAATTTTAACCCTTAAAAACCAAAAATTATGAAACAGAAAACCATCGAAGCATCGATCATTGCCGTGGCCATCATTGTGCTGGGCATCTGCCTGAAAGCGGGTATCGACAATTACGCCTATCGCGACCGCAGTGTGTCGGTACGCGGCTTGGCCGAAGTAGATGTACCCGCCGACCATGTTATCTGTCCGCTCATCTTCAAAGAGTCGGGCAACGACCTGCTGCAACTCTACAATGTGATTAACGAAAAGAGCCAAGCCATCATCAATTTTGTGGTCAGCAACGGCATCGACCGCAACGACATCACCATCTCCGCCCCCGAAGTGGTGGACATGCAGACCGAACGCTACAACAGCAACGAAAATCTGCGGGCGCGCTACATCTGCACAGCGGTGGTTACCATCTCGTCCGACAAGGTTGATGCGGTGCGCGCACTGCTCTCGCGCCAGAGCGAACTACTCAAAAAAGGCATCGCACTCACAGGCGACGACTACCGCTATCAGACCACCTACGAGTTCACAAAACTGAACGAACTGAAACCCGAAATGATTGAAACGGCAACGAAAAACGCCCGTGCCGCCGCCGAAAAATTTGCTGCCGACAGCGAAAGCGAACTGGGCGGTATCAAACACGCCTCGCAAGGCCTCTTCTCGGTCGAAAGCCGCGATGCCAACACGCCCTTCATCAAACATGTGCGCGTCGTTACTACTATCGAATACTACTTGAAATAGTGAGAAGTTAGAAGTGAGCAGTTAGAAGTGAGGAATTTTTTAGTGTGAAAGTGAGAAAGTATGAAAGTGTAAAAGTAGGGACGCACCGAGTGCGTCCGAAAGGTTAGAGGTTATAGGTTATAGAAAATAAACATCACAGGTTCTTACTAATGCAATCAACTTTTTAACGACCAATCAACTAATCAACTAATCAACTAATCAACCGATCAACAAATCAACCGATCAACAAATCAACCGATCAACAAAAACACAGAAACAGCGCGCAGCGCGAAAAACTTAGAAACATAGAAACTTTTCAACGACCAATCAACCTAATTTATTTTACCATGAAAAAACATCTTTTTTGGGCGGCGGCCTGCTTGGCTGCGCTCTTTACAGCGTGCGGACATAATGCCGCAGACAATGCCGAATCGGTTGGCACCGTGGGCGAAGCAGTCGATTTGGGCTTGAGTGTGAAATGGGCTGACCACAATGTGGGCGCTACCATGCCCGAAGAGTCGGGAAACCACTACGCTTGGGGCGAAGTGAAAGCCAAATCGTTCTACGACTGGAACACCTACAGTTATGGCGACGACTACGACAAACTGACCAAGTATTGCAACGATGTCGCCTTTGCCGAAAACGGCCAGCCCGACAACAAAATTGCGCTCGACCTCGACGACGATGTAGCCCGCACACACTGGGGCGGTTCGTGGCGTATGCCCACAAAAGCAGAGGCGCAAGAACTCATCGACAGTTGCGCGTGGAATCTTGTGCGCAAAAACGGCGTGATGGGCTATCTGGTAGTCGGCAAAAACAGCAATTCGATATTTCTGCCAGCGGCTGGCTATCGCAGCAACGACGGCTACGGCAGCGTGGGCGTGTATGGCTACTACTGGACAAGCGACCTATTCGAGAGTAACCCGAGCGTGGCCTACGAATTGATTTTTAACACCTACGCCGTGCGCACGCTTGGCGATTACCGTTTCGATGGACGCACCATTCGTCCTGTTTGCGACTGATACGATGAACTACTCCGAACTGAATAGCGACGAGCGGGCTGAACGCGCCGAAAACTATTTTCGTGCTGGCTACAACTGCGCTCAAGCGGTCTATATGGCCTACGCCGACCTGTTTGATATGGACACCGATTTGGCGGCCAAGGTGAGTGCGCCGCTCGGTGGCGGCATGGGGCGGCTGCGCGAGGTGTGCGGTGCATGCAGCGGTATGTTTTTGGTGGCAGGCTTGGCCATTCCAGCCAACAATCCGCAGGACAAAGCCGCCAAAGCAGCAAACTACAAGATGGTGCAAGAGTTGGCAGCCGACTTTCGTGCCGAAAATGGCTCTATCATCTGCCGCGAACTGCTCGGACTCGACCACAAAACCGATGCGCCCACGCCCGAAGCGCGCACCGAAGCCTACTACAAAAAGCGTCCCTGCGCCGAATTGGTGCGCATTGCCGCCAAAATTGTAGGCGAAAAATTGCACAATTTGTAGATTGACAAAAAAATCGCTACATTTGCAAACGAGTTTAAGGGGTGTGTTATGCGTATTCTGATTCAGCGTGTTTTGCACGCGTCGGTAACCATCGCTGGCGAAACAAAGTCGAAAATTGGGCGCGGGCTGCTTGTGCTGCTGGGCATCGAAGAGGCCGACAGTAACGCCGATAGCGACTATCTGACGAGCAAACTCGTCAATCTGCGCATATTCGACGACGACAACGGCGTGATGAACCGCTCGATTATCGACATCGGCGGCGAACTGCTGATAGTGAGCCAATTCACGCTCTATGCGCAGACCGCCAAAGGCAACCGCCCATCGTACATACGCGCCGCCAAACCCGACATCGCTGTGCCGCTCTACGAACATTTTTGCGCCGAAGCCGCACAAAAACTGGGCAAAGCCGTGCAAACAGGCGTTTTCGGCGCCGATATGCAAGTGGCACTCACCAACGATGGTCCCGTTACCATCTGGATCGATTCCAAATCGAAATAATTTAGTGTAAAACAAATAATAACCCCCTAAAAAAAGAAAACCATGGAAAAAATGAAAGAACTCTACGCGCAGTACAACTGCAACCTGAACGATGCTGATGTACATGCCGCAGTCGAAAAAATTGTGGCCGAAAATTTCGACCGCAACAACAACCGTGAAGTGTGGAAAAAATGCCTCAACTCTATCGACTTGACCTCGCTCAACGGCACCGATACCGAAGAGAAAATCGGCGCAATGATGCAAAAAGTGAACGATTTCAAGGCGAACTTCCCCGAACTGCCCAATGTGGCTGCCGTGTGCGTCTATCCGTCGCTGGTGCCAGTGTCGCGCGCTGTGCTCGACAAAGGTAATGGTGTGAACATCGCTGCTGTGGCAGCCTGCTTCCCTGCTTCGCAATCGTTTATCGAGGTGAAAGTGGCCGAAACCGCTATGACCGTCAAGGCTGGTGCCGACGAAATTGATGTGGTCATCTCTATTGGCAAATTTTTCAGCGGCCTGCACAGCGAAGTTTACGACGAACTGCGCGAACTGAAAGCCGCTTGCGGCAAAGCCCACTTGAAAGTGATTCTCGAAAGCGGTGCGCTGCACAACGCCGTCGAGGTGAAACAGGCATCGCTCATTGCCATTGCTGCGGGTGCCGACTTTATCAAAACATCGACAGGCAAAACCGAGCCAGCCGCCACGCTCGAAGCCGCGTATGTGATGTGCGGTGCTATCAAAGAGTACTACGAAAAGACGGGCATCAAAATCGGTTTCAAGCCTGCTGGCGGCGTTTCGACCACCGACGAGGCGGTAAAATTCTACAGCGTAGTCGAGGCCGTACTTGGCGAAGAGTGGCTCAACAACAAACTGTTCCGCTTTGGCGCAAGCCGCTTGGCCAACAACCTGCTCAGCAGCCTCGAAGGCAAAGAGGTGAAGTATTTCTAAACCCAAAAGTCGATTTTGCGGCGGCAGTGGGCGGTAATGCGCTGCTGTCGCCGCAATAAATTCTATCACAATGAAAAAAATTACAACAATTCTCGCCGTTTTGGCTCTCTGTCCGCTGTTTGTCGGCACGCTGTGGGCGGGCGAAAACTTTAAGTTGCGTGTCGAAGGCCCCGAAGCGGAGTACAATTTGGTGCGTGTAACCAACAATTCGCACTATCAGAGTTTGGAATGCACGGTCTATCTTTTGGACAAAAATGGCGAAAAATATACCGTGCGCTCGGCCGTTGGCACCTACCATGTTTACAATCGCGGCGACACCGACAGCAACAAAATCAAATTGCGCCGCGGCGACTGGTTGGGCGTGGTGCTGCCCGATGGCATCGAAAATGTGTCGTGCATTATCTCCTATATGGATTTGCCGTTTTTCGATGTAGTGGACATCTCGATTATCGACGGTAGCGACAAAGGCTATTCCGCAGGACAAGAATTTTAAGGCAATAAAAAAACTATGAAAAAACTTCCTTTTGGCGCATTGTGTGCCGTGATGTTTGTCTGCACCAGTTGCGACAGTGTGGCGAATTTTGGCGATAGCGACACCATGAAACGCTGGGTGTATGTGCAGTGTTCCAGCGGTGCCGACCTTGCGGCAGTGTTCGACGACTATGTCTGCTCGCTCACACCACAGGACGGCGAGCCAGCCGAGACTTTCGGCACAGGCTGCGACTATCTGCTGGTCGATTTCTTTGCAACTGAATTTCGTTTTCGGCGCGAGGCAGGTCGCTACCCAGCCTACGACGACGAAGATGCTTGGCTCATGCGGCTCGACAAAGAGAAATGCGAACAGTTTGCACACGAAGTTTACCAAACCGACATGACCGACTGGGACGAAAGTTGGGGCGAAGCAAACCTTGCCGAAGTAACCAAACTATCGAACAAAAAGTATGCGTCGGCCATGCGCAAAATCTACCGCGGCTATATAGAGCAGATGCAAAAAAATGTCGATGAAACCGTCCATTTTTTAGGTTACCGCAACCAAATGGCGGACGAAGAGCACCTGCGTTTTGCCACCTACGATTTGACCTACCGCTTTGGCGACGACATCTATGTGCTTGTCTGGTTTGTAGAGTACGCTGATGGCACGCGCGAGTGGATTTTGCGCGACACCAGCAAGTCGATTTGGGGCGTGCTGCCCAAATAACGGCATCATTTTTCGCAACAAAAAACAGAGGCGTTCCTTTGGGAGGCCTCTGTTTTTTTATGTGGGCGGCGCAATTTTTTCGCTCAAACCGTCGGGACGACAACGGCGTGCGTGAGCGAGTTTAATTTTACTACCAAGAGAGAACTACTTCATCGTTTGAACTATTCACATATCCAGAATATTTCTTTACTGTAGGATAGAAAATATATCCGTTTAATTGTGTAGCGGTAATGTTGTAATAGCCATACTTTACAGTTTCAGTACTGTAGTGTCCTCCTTGTAGGATGTATGTGAGTGATGTATTCCCTTTTATCTCTACACGGTACGAATCACTAGTGTTGTTTATGCATTGAATAGTTCCAGTTTGCGTTGTGGTTGTTCCTGGATTTGTGTTCGTGTTAGACCCCGAATTGTAATTGTAATACGGGTAATTGTCTTCTTCTTTTTCGCAACTGGCGCACAATAGGCAGAGTGCGCCAAACAGGAGTAATGTCGTTTTTTTCATGTTATGGTTTGGTTTTTTGCCTCGTGCCCCCTCGTTGGCGGGTTAAAATTCAGATATAAAAAAAGCGTGGGGACATTGCTCGTTCTTTTCGAGGTATCGGCAAACACCCATGCACTAACAAACAATCTCACCACGCTGTTTGCCGCTCACAAGGAGTGGCAAAAGCGCAGTCGTCCGGATTGTCCCAGTGCATTTTGAAAATTTTGCCGATTTTCGAAAAGGGAAACTAAACGCTTCTATTATGTACGCCGACCACAAACGACCGCTGTCGTCTGTTTGCACGGTTCGGCACGGCAAAGATAAGCATTTGTTTTGAAACGACAAAATCTGTGCGCACTTACCGTCTTTTTTGCTAACTTTGTGAGTTGTTTTTTGGGGTATGGAGATTGTTTCCGACATACGCACGCTCGACTGCGAAACCTACGCTACCATCGGCTTTTTCGATGGTGTGCACCGTGGGCATCGCTTTCTGCTCGACGACTTGAAAACGCGTGCTTTGCTCGCTGGTTTGCCGTCGCTGGTGGTGTCGTTTGCCGATTCGCCAGCGCGCGTGCTGTCGCCAAATTCGTCGGTGCGGCTGCTCACTACGCCACTCGAAAAAATGGCGCATTTCCGCCAAATCGGCATCGACTACTGCCTGATGCTCGATTTCGACGAAAAGTTGGTGAGGCTTACGGCGGCGCAGTTTCTCACACTGCTCCGCGACCATTTTGGCGTGCGGCGGCTGTTGCTGGGCTACGACCACAGTTTTGGCAGCGATGGTTTGCGCTCGCTCGACGACTATCGGCGTGTGGCCGCAGGGCTTGGTGTGGCACTAGAACAGGCCGCTCCATTTGCTGTCGATGGGCGTGTGGTGGGTTCGCGCATCATTCGCCAGTTGCTGACCGACGGCTGCGTGGAGCAGGCCAATGCGCTGCTCGGTTACGCCTATACGCTCACAGGGCGCGTGGAGCATGGGCGCGCCATCGGGCGCACAATCGGTTTCCCAACCGCAAATTTGTCGGTTTCACCGCGAAAATTGCTGCCCCGAAAAGGCGTTTATGCCATCGAAACGGCGTTGGACGGCACTACTTACAAAGGTTTGCTCAACATTGGTACACGACCGACCGTGGCGGGCGGCGAACAGACCGTAGAGGCGCACATTGTCGGTTTTTCGGGCGATATTTACGGACAAAATCTCACCGTGGCGGTGCTTCGGCGTCTGCGCGACGAGCAGAAATTCGATTCGCTCGAAGCGTTGGAGCAACAGATCGAAATTGACAAAAACCGCCTTTTAATCGATGAAATTTAGGGTTTTGACAGCTGTTTTTGGCGTTGCTGTGCTGCTGACCTCGTGCGCCTTGAGCAAGCAGACACCAACGGTCGCCCCGATGCCAAAATCGTCGGTGGATACGGCGTTTTTGCCCGCTTTTCCGCCCGAAGTGTTGTATGTCGTTACGCGTGAATACGAATTGCGTAGCGACAGCACCGCCGAATCGCTTGCCGACTATATGGACGAGCGTCTGATGCAACTCTATCCGCAAACAGCCTATCGGGGCGTTTCGGCAAAATTGTTTGGACTGCTCAATGTAAAAAATCTGCCTTTCAATCGGCAAATTTCGCTGAATCGCGAATACAATTTCATCGCCGAACCCGATACCGTTCACTCATTCGTTTCCGAAGCCGACGAAGCCGCATTTTTGTCGCTTTTGCCCGATGAAAAGGGCTATTTCGACTTTTTGAACGCTTTGGCGCGTGGCACTGCACCAATCACACTTGCGCAGTTGGTGGCCGATTCTGCTGCACGCGATTCGCTTGGCGTGCTGCCCAGCGAGTCGTGGCTCGACAAGGAAAACGCCCTTTTGGCAGGCGTGTTGCAGTATGGCGCATACGCTTTCTATCGGGTGATACAGAGCAAATCGCGCGCCGAACTGTGGGCGCAAAGACACTACGGCAAAGAGAATAGCAAAGATGGGCATCGTGGCGATGCGTTCAAACATCTGCTGGTGAATGTGCTGCTGCGTCGCTATGTGGGCGAGGCTGCGGCTACGCTCATTATGGACATCTACTGGGAGGGGCGCGGCTCGAACGCACCATGCGACAAGTATATGGATTTGCACAACAACCGTGTTGGACGGCACACGCAGTATCACACTTTCGTTACCGACGAAAACGGCGACTGGGAAGGCTGGGCGCGGCGCATACTGATATTTGTCGAAGACGAAAACAACGCCACTTTCGAGGCGTGGGACAAGTCGATGCCCACCATGCTAATCCGCGAAAGCGAGCAAACTGCCGATCCAGCAAAGTACATCTATTGGAACCGCACTGCAAAATAAAAAGTTAAATTTTTTCTTGTTTTTACAAAAAATATATAAATTTGCGCCTTGATTTTTAACCCAAAATGTATAACAAATTAACCAAAAACAACTATGAAGAAGATGTTTTTGACAGTCGCTGCTCTGGCACTGATTTGCGCTGGCTGCGACAAAGACAATGACAATGAACCGAAAGAGGAGCCGTTGGAGATTGTATCGACCGACTATCTGCTCACGGTGGCTGTTGTAAACAATGCTTTCGACGAAATTGGCGCAGGCGTGCGCAGCGTCGATATGAAAGCAAGCGCACCTGCATTGGCTGCTGCCGCCGACGCATCGGCAACCGTTGGAGAGCCGAATGTAACTTGGACTTACGACGAAAAAGAGTACGAATTTCCTGTAACCGTTACGGTCGATTACGGCACAGCCAATGTGCTTGGTCGCGACGGCCGTCAGCACCGCGGCAAACTGATAGTGAAAGCCACTGGCTCATACGAAGCCGAAGGCACAGCGATGGTCGCCAAATTCGACGATTGGTATGTGGAGGACATCAAAATAGAGTGCGATTCGATGAGCATCAAAAACATTGGTCGCGACGCAAACAAACACTGCCAATTCGAGGTCGAAGGCAATTTTGTGGTATCTGATGCGGACAATAAAATCGAATACTCCGAAAAAACCACACGCACTTGGACTGCTGGTGAGGGCGACACCGACATTACGAAACACACCTATTCTATCACAGGCGTGCAAAACGGCAAAACGGACGACAAATACGCATACAGCATCGATATGCTCAGTAGCGACCCTATGGTAGTGAATGTCGGCACGCGCTATCCAACGAGTGGTACGCTCAAATTTACCATTCCTTCGGCCATGATTTCGGAGATTGGAATGTTTACCCAAGAACAAGCCGCTTGGTTGAAACTTCTTTTCCCCAACGAATTCCCATTCTATCTTGTGTTTGTCGGCAACAACCAAGCCAAACTGCGTTACGAATATACCTACAATGGACAAACCGCCAACGCCGAAACTCAACCGTTCGATTTGGACGATTTTTAATCGGGCTGACATTGACGATAAACAAAAAAGGCGCACCGCAAGGGGCGCTTTTTTTGTTTAGTCGCAAGTCGCAAGAAGCAAGTCGCAAGAATAGATTTTTAGAACATAGAAGATAGAGCATAGACTTTTTAATTATCTCATTTATCTAATCTCCAAATTAGCCCAAAATCTTCCCCCTTGGGGGATTGAGGGGGTCTGGCAGATTGTAGAGCCGCCACAGTGTGGCGGCTCTACAAGTTTAACTGTTCACACCAATCCCATCAATCGGCGGCATTTTTGAAGAAGCGATTCCAGCGGATTTTGCCGCCGAAGAGCGATTTGTCTTTGTCGAGCGAGAGCCAAACAAACACGGGGCGACCGACGATGTGGTCTTCTGGCACAAAACCCCAGTAGCGACTGTCGGCGGAGTTGTGGCGGTTGTCGCCCTGCATCCAGTAGTAGTCCATGCCGAAGGTATAGGTGGTGGCCGCCTCGCCGTCGATGATGATGGCAGAGTCGCGCACGGCCAGCGTGTGGTGTTCATACACCGAGATAATGCGCTCGTAGATGGGCAGATTTTCGCGCGTCAAATCGATGGTTGCGCCCTTTTTGGGAATATAGATAGGGCCGTAGTTGTCGCGCGTCCAGCCATAGGCGGCAGAGAGCGGGAAAACGCGTCCGCCACGGCGTTCTGGTTCCACTTGCAGGCGTGCCACGCTCTTCTGTTTTTCGAGACTATGGCGTGCGCTGGCGGTCAGTGGCAGGTGATAAATCGGTTTTGTGAGGTCGAACCCCGCATCGAGCAGAAACGGCGCATCGTCGGGTGTGGCAAATTGGCGGTCGTCGCGGCTAATGCCAAGCCGTTCGAACAGTTTTTCGGTGAGCAGTCCGCCCGTAGTCTGCACAAAATAGTTGAGTTGCAGCCCCTCGCGCTCGGGTTCCGCCACACCATCAATATAGACCACATTGTTGCGAATTTCGAGCGTGTCGCCCGGCGTGCCAACGCAGCGTTTCACATAGTTTTCGCGCCTATCGACAGGTCGCCACACCACTTCGCCAAACTCGGCAGGGTGCTCATCGATGTAGTCGCGCCCAAGATAGTGGCAAAGCGTGTAGTAGTCGGGATTTTGCATTTTTGTGCAGACCGTGTCGCCTGTTGGGAAGTTGAATACCACGATGTCGCCCCTCTTCACCGAATCCCAGCCTTTGAGCCGACGGTAGTTCCACTGCGGTTTGTCGATATACGATTTGCCGCCGCCGAGCCATGCAGGGAAAGTGTTTTGCACCATCGGAAACGAGAGCGGCGTGTTGGGAATGCGTGGCCCATACGAGGCTTTGCTCACAAACAGAAAATCGCCCACAAGCAGGCTCTTTTCGAGCGACGAGGTGGGAATTTGGTAGTTTTGGAACAGATACAAATTGATGAAATAGACCGCCACCAGCGCAAAAACGATGGCATCGACCCAACTGAAAATGGTGTAGAGCGTTTTGTTGGTCGTTTTGTACTTTTTCCACCAATCGTACGGAATGAATTTGGTTACAAACGCATCGACGATGAGCGGCAGCAGCAGCAACCACCAGAAATTGCCCACCCAAACGATAAACAGTATGTAGAGCAGCGACCAAACGGCGGCTTTGATGTATTGTTTGCGCGGTCGTGCCAAGCGTTCTTTTAGTGTCATATCTCTTTCAATTAAAGTTCAAGGGGACTTCTATAAATTCCCCGTTTCGTAATAAATTTAATAACTCTCGATTTCTAAATATTTCTGCGCTATTTATAGAAATCCCCTTAACAAATCGTGCATCGTGTAGAAACCTTTTCGTCCCTTTACAAATTCTGCAGCAAAAATCGCGCCAAGTGCAAACCCTTCACGATTTTTTGCTTCGTGTGTGATGGTGATGGTGTCGGCATCGCTGTCGTAGCGCACGATGTGCGTGCCTGGCACCTGTCCGCGCCGCACCGCCTCGATGGGCAGTTCGTCGGCACTATTTTTTGCGCCCAAAACCCACGCCGATTTGCGGTCGAGTTCGTCCAAAATGTCCTCGGCCAGCGTGATGGCAGTGCCGCTTGGCGCGTCTTTCTTCTCGGTGTGATGAATTTCGGTCATCGACGGTTCGTAGTTCGGGAAGCGGTTCATCAGGTGCGCCAGATGGCGGTTCAGTTCGAAAAAGATGTTCACGCCTAGACTGAAATTCGATGTCCAAAAAAGGGTGTGGCCGCCCTGTTTTATCTCGTGCTGAATGTCGGGCAGTTGCGCCGTCCAGCCCGTAGTGCCAGAGACCACAGGCACGCCAGCGCGCCACGCACGGCGGTAGTTGTCGATGGCGGCGGCAGGCATGGTAAATTCGATAGCCACATCGGCCGAAGCAAACGCCGCCGACTCGAAATCGGCTTGGTTCTCCTTGTCGATGATGCAGACAATCTCGTGGCCGCGTTTCAGTGCCACCTGCTCGATGGTTTTGCCCATCTTTCCGTATCCAATCAGTGCTATTTTCATCGGTTTTTATTTTAGTTTTCGCGGACAAAATCGAGTGCGGCAAAAATGTCGTTTTTGTCGGCAGTTTGGTCGATGCGCACCTCGCCAACGCCCGCCAGCAGTGTGAAATTGATGGTTTGCGCCCGATTTTTTTTGTCGTGGTGCATCAGCGCCAGCAGCGTGTCGTACTGTTTGCAGTCGAACGGAAATGCGCCGTAATTTTCTTTAGCAAAATAGAGAATTTCGGTCAATATCGCCTTCGGAAAATTGAATTTTTGGCACGACAGATAGAGCGCGCACACCATGCCCCACATCACGGCGTAACCGTGCAACAGCGGTCGATCAGTGGTGTGCGACAGCGTTTCGAATGCGTGGCCGAAAGTATGTCCAAAATTCAGTGCCTTGCGTATGCCGCACTCGGTCGGGTCGCTGGCAATGATTTTTTCTTTGACTGCTAAATTCTTGTTTATCAGCGCATTAAGTTCTACATCGGGAAACTTGTCGAGATCGAACGCCAGCGTTTCGTGCAGCAATGTTTCGTCGCTGATGAGTGCGTGTTTCAGCATTTCGGCAAAGCCCGAAAGCAGATTTTGTCGGTCGAGCGTGCGAAAAAAGCGTGTGTCGATTAGCACTGCCTCGGCGGAGGCAAACAGCCCAATCTCGTTTTTTAATCCGCAGAAATTGATGCCCGTTTTGCCGCCAGTAGCCGCGTCGATAGCGCCGAGTAGCGTCGTTGGCACATTCACAAAACGGATGCCGCGTTTGAATGTGGCGGCCGCCAAACCACCCAAATCGGTAACCACGCCGCCGCCCACATTCACCAGCAGCGAGTGGCGCGTTGCGCCGCGTTCGACCAACGCCGTCCAGACCTGCGCAAGCGTGTCGAGCGTTTTGTGTTCGTCGCCGCTCGGTATGGTGATGACTTGCGCCTGCGCCAGCCGTCCGCACTGCAACAGCGGCAGACAGTGCGCCGCCGTATTGGTGTCGGTCAGCACAAAAATCGGTTCGGACGCATTTTCGGGAAAAAACGCCTCCAAATCGGCCACGATATTTTGCGAAAGGGTGGACATTCGCTATCACACCACCCCCGAGAAGCCCATGAAAGCCATGGCCAAAAGTCCCGCTACGATGAGTGCAATGGGAGTGCCGTCCATGCCTTTGGGCAGTTTGGTCAGAGCCAGTTGCTCGCGAATGCCAGCGAACAGCACGAGTGCCAACGCAAAACCCAACGCCGTAGCAAAGGCGAACATCGTGCCCGAAAGCAGGCCTGCATCGGCACCAAATGTTTTGAAATTGCCTTGCGCCACCAAGATGGAAACGCCAAGAATGCAGCAGTTGGTGGTGATGAGCGGCAGAAAAACGCCCAACGCCTGATACAACGCTGGCGACACTTTTTTCAGCACAATTTCGACCATCTGCACCAGTGCAGCGATGACCAAAATGAAGACGATGGTCTGCAAAAATTCGAGTTGGAATTTGATCAACATCAGGTTGATGAGATAGGTAACGATGGTGGCGAGTGTCAGCACAAATGTAACCGCCGTGCCCATGCCGAGCGCCGTGTCAATCTTTTTCGATACGCCAAGGAACGGGCAGATACCCAAAAACTGTGTGAACACGATATTGTTCACCAACAGAGCCGAAATGAAAATAAGAATGTATGCCATAATTTAGTGTGAAAGTGTGAAAGTGTGAAAGTATAAAAGTTTATAGGTGAGAGGTTATCGTTTATGGGTTATAGGCGTTTTTTAGTGAAAAGTGAGAAATACAGTTGAACTTATTAAACTTTTTAACCCATTAACTTTTCAACAACCGATCAACTAATCAACTGATCAACCAATCAACCCAATTTGAAATTTGAAATCTGAAATCTCTATTTGTGATTCAGTTTGTTGAAGATGGCGATGAGGTAGCCCAGTGTGATGAAGGCACCGGGAGCCAGCACAAAAATCAGCATGCCGTAGTGCTCGGGGAAGAACGTGAGGCTGAAGAGTTTTCCTGTGCCAAGCAGTTCGCGCACCGAACCAAGCAGAGTCAGTCCAAAGGTGAAGCCAAGACCGATGCCAGCACCGTCGAGGAGCGAGCGCCACGCATTGTTTTTGGCGGCAAACGCCTCGGCGCGCCCAAGCACAATGCAGTTCACCACAATCAGCGGAATGAAAAGGCCAAGACTCTCGTACAAGGCAGGCAAATAGGCCTCCATGCACATCTGCAAGATGGTTACAAATGTGGCGATAACCACGATATAGGCGGGAATATGCACCTTGTCGGGAATGAGATTTTTGAGCAGCGAGATGGCCACATTCGAGCAAATCAGCACAAAAGCCGTCGCCAAACCCATGCTCATGCCGTTGAGTGCCGATGTGGTGGTGCCAAGCGTGGGACACATGCCCAGCAGCAGCACAAAGGTCGGATTTTCCTTGATAAGACCATTCAAAAAGACTTTGAAATTGTTCATAGTGTATCTTTGTTTTCGGGTTCTACAATAGTTTGCGTGCCGACCGCCACCGTGTCGGTTTTTGGGGCTGGCGTAACGACAGGTGTTGGTTTTGCCACTGGTTTAACAACTGGCGCGATTGATTCCACTGGCGCAGGTTTTGCAACTGGTGCGGTTGGTTCAACTGGCTCAATTTCGGGCTGTTCGTCGGCAACGACTGCCACGCTATCGGTAGCGATTTCGTTGTGTTGCTGCACCGAAGCACCGCTGATGCCATCGGCTTGCGGATTGTTGGCGTAGGCGTTGTAGGCTTTGCGCACGGCGTTCAAAAATGCGCGCGAACTGATAGTGGCTGCTGTGATGGCATCGATGTCGCCGCCGTCCTTGCTGACTGTAAATTTCACTTCCGACGGATTGAGGCCGCAAATGTTTTGATGGTTTTTATCGGTTTTGAACCAATCGACCATTTTGGTGCCGAGTCCAGGCGTTTCGGTCTGTTCGAGTACCGAATAATTAACGATTTTGCCCTGTGCGTCGAACCCAACCATCAGTTTCACTACGCCGCCGAAGCTCGTCTCTTCTGTTTTGACGGCCGCTCCGACAAATGTGTCGCCATTGTAGGCACGCACCAGCGCAAGTCCGTTCACCGAATCCGTTTCGGTGCGTGTGTATGGTGGCAGCACCTCGCGCACAGCCTGTTCCTCTTTTTGCGCTTTGGCCAGTGCTATCGGCTCGACGGTAAGCGTATAGACCGCCGCCAACGCTCCTGCCGCCACCAAACTGATGATGGTCAGCACCAAAGCCATGTTCAAAAAATTTGATTTTAGTTGTTCCATATCGTTGTCCCCCTTATTTCGTAGTTTTCACTTTTTCGCCAAAGCGTCTGGGTTTGATGTAGTGGTTGAGCAGCGGCGTTACAGCGTTCATTATCAGAATGGCAAACGACATTCCTTCGGGATATGCGCCAAAAGTGCGGATAACCACGGTGATGATACCGATGCCAACACCATAAATCAGTTGCGAGCAAGGGTGCATGGGCGATGTGGCGTAGTCTGTGGCCATAAAGATGGCACCGAGCAGCAGACCGCCTGTGAGCAGATGCACATCGCACGAGGCGTAGAGTTCGGGATTGGCAGCGTGGAGTATGGCTGTGAAAGCCGCCACTGTGCCAAGAATGCTCACTGGAATGTGCCAAGTGATGGTGCGCGTAGCCAGCAGATAGATGCCGCCTATCAGCAGTGCCACCGCCGACACTTCGCCAAGCGAGCCGCCCATATTGCCGAGCAACAAATCGATGTGCTGGGGCAGTTCGCCAAAATGACCTTTGAGCAACGAGAGCGGCGTAGCGGCCGTTTCGGCATCGATATACGAGGCCGACAAGCCCCAATGTCCCAGCGGACGCGGCCAAGTGGTCATCTCTACGGGGAACGAAATGAGCAGGAACACACGCCCAACCAAAGCGGGGTTGAACGGATTGTTGCCCAAGCCGCCAAACGACATTTTGCCAACGCCGATGGCAACCAATGCGCCTATCACCACCATCCAAACAGGCAGATTCGACGGCAGATTGAACGCCAAAAGCAGACCCGTAACCACGGCCGACAGGTCGCCGATGGTGGTTTTGCCTTTCAGCAGAAAACGCTGAATCAGGTACTCGAACAGCACGCACGACGCCACCGCCGTAAGACTGACGATGAGCGCACCAAGTCCGAAATAGTAGAGCGAAACCAGATAGGCGGGAGCCAACGCTATCAGCACATGGCTCATCGTTTTGGTTACGGAGTTGTTTGCGTGCGCATGCGGCGCAGGAGAAACTATCAGATTGTCCATTATTTTTTTGTTTATACGGTTTCTAAATTTTTTCAGAAAAATCGGCAGACTATTTTTTGGCGTTTCGAGTGCGAATGATGCCGCCCACCGTGGCTTTGCCCATGCGCACATAGTCGAGCAGCGGGCGGTAACTCGGGCAGGAATAGAGGCAGCAGCCACATTCGATGCAGTCCATTATCCGTTCGTGTTCCATATCGTCCCAACGCTGCAATTCGGCCTGTTTTGCCAGCAGATAAGGTTCCAAGCCCATTGGGCAAGCCTCTACGCATTTGCCGCAGCGCATACAGTTTTGCGGTTCGCGCCGCACCGATTCCGTCGCAGGCAGCAGCAATATGCCCGATGTGCGTTTGTTGGCCGCCATCGCCACATTTTGCATAGCGCGTCCCATCATCGGGCCGCCAGCGATGATTTTGCCTGTATCTTCGGGAATACCGCCAGCAGCCTCTATCACATCGGCGAGTGGCGTGCCAAAGCGCACCAGATAGTTGCCGGGGCGTTTCACACTTTTGCCCGTTACGGTCATCACACGCTCGATGAGCGGCTTGTTTTTCTGCAACGCTTCGTAAACGGCATAAACAGTGGCGATATTTTGCACCACTGCGCCCACCGAAATGGGCAGCGCACCGCTCGGCACTTGGCGACCGATAGTTGCATCGATGAGTTGTTTTTCGCCGCCCTGCGGATAGCGCAGTTTCAGCGGACAGATTTCGATACCAAAATGGCGGCTGGCCAATTTTTGGAAGAGTGCGATGGCATCTTGTTTGTTGTTTTCGATACCGACAATGGCGCGCTCGACATTCAGCACACGCATCAGCAGCGAAATGCCGATGAAAATCTCGTTGCTGCGCTCCATCATCAGTTGGTGGTCGCAAGTGAGGTAGGGTTCGCACTCGACGGCATTCACTATCAGCACATCGGCTTTGCAACCGGGAGGCGGCGTCAGTTTCACATGCGTGGGGAAGCAAGCGCCACCCAAGCCCACAATGCCGCACTCTTTTATGCGGTCGATGATTTGTTGCGGTTCGAGTTTGCAAATGCGGTTGATGTCGGGCGTGCGGTCGATGGTTTCGAGCCACTCGTCGCCGTCGCCTTCAGCATCGATAAAGATGGCTGGCATCGGCAGTCCCCACGCGTCGGTGGCAACATCGATTTTGCTTACCACGCCAGAGATGGGCGCGTGCACATTGGCCGACATAAAACCGCCGCACTGCGCAATGAGTTGCCCCACTTTCACATGGTCGCCTTTTTCGACTACAGGCTGCGCTGGTGCGCCAATGTGCTGACTCAGCGGCACGATGGCCTGCTTGGGCAGCGGCAGTTTTACAATCGGCACGCCAGCCGAAATTTTGTTGTCGTGTGGATGAACTCCACCTATTTTGAATGTCTTCATATTGCTGTGTTTATCAATGTTTCACTTCAGTTGGCGGCGACTGGCTGCTCCTCTTCTACGGCTGGTTTGCGCGGCGGAAAATTCAGTTCGTGAATAGCGCCTGTGGGGCATTCTGCCACGCATTTGCGGCACAAACGGCACTTGGTGTAGTCGATATATGCCAAATTATTTTCGATGGTGATGGCCTCGAAAGCGCACACTTTGGCGCATTTGCCGCAACCGATGCAGGCGGCTGTGCAGGCTTTGCGTGCCACGCCGCCTTTGTCTTGGTTCACGCAACTGACAAAAATTCGGCGCGATTTTGGCCCTTTCTTGCGCAGTTCGATGATGTTTTTCGGGCAGGCTTTGACGCATGCGCCGCAAGCGGTACATTTTTCGTCGTCCACTTCGGGCAAGCCTGTTTCGCTGTTCATTTTGATAGCACCAAATTGGCACGCCGCTACGCAGTCGCCGCAGCCAAGACAGCCAAAACGGCAGCCTGTTTCGCCAGCGTAGAGATTGGCCATGATGCGACACGAGCGTGTGCCGTTGTAGGTCGATGTGCGTGGGCGATTGGCGCACGAGCCGTTGCAGCGTACCACCGCCACCAGCGGGTCGGCAGCCACCACTTCGCACCCCAAGATAGCGCCAATTTTGTTCATGACGGGTGCGCCGCCCACAGGGCAAAGCAGTCCGTCGAGCGTATCGGTTTTGACGCACGCCTCGGCAAAATTGCGACAGCCAGCCTTTCCGCAGCCGCCGCAGTTGGCACCGGGCAGAGCAGCCTCCACTTGGTCGATGCGCGGGTCTTCCACAACCTTGAATTTTTGCGCCACAATGTACAAAACGACCGCCGACAAGCAGCCGATCCCGCCAAGCACAATCAAAGAGATTACAATGATATTCATTTTTGGTTTTTATTAAGGGGATTTCTATAAATTTCGGTTTCTAGTTTCTAATTGTTTCTATGTTTTTCGCGCTGCGCGCTGTTTCTATGTTTGGTTGATCAGTTGATCAGTTGATTGGTTGATTGGTTGATTGGTCGTTGAAAAGTTGATGAGTTTTTGTTGACTTGCAGAGTTTATAAACCTATTAATTTGAAATTTGAAATTTGAAATCTGAAATCTGAAATCTGAAATCTGTCATTGCGGCTCTGCCGCATCACTACTCACTACTAACTACTAACTTCTAACTCTCTATGATTTCAACTAATCATCAAACAATTTTTTCGCCCACCGTAAATCGAAACCGCGCTGCCATCTTTTTTCTGAAAGCGAACAGCACGCCGCAGTAGGGCAGCAGCACCAGCAGTGCCGCCGTTCCCGAAATGGCGTCGTCGGTGGTGAAGTGGCGCACGACAAACAGCGTGGAAAACATCAGGCAGAGCGGTACGACAAACGCCAAAAATGCTGCCTTGAAGCCCACACTTCGGTGGCCAACCACCATCACACGGTCGCCCATGGCAAGCGTCTGCCCAGCGCGCACATCGGCCTCAATCACTTTTTCGACCATGTCGGCAGCCGTGCAGAGCGATTTGGCATGGCACGCTGCACACGCCGAACGCTGCTCGATACGCACAAATGCCAGCGCGCCCTCGATGCGCACCACCACGCCTTCGTGTTCTATCAGGCCATTCATCGGATTTTTCTCGACGACAAAATACAATTTGCAAAAGTACAAAAAAATCGTTAATTTTGCATCGAAAAAAGAGAAGAAAAAGAAAAAAATATGGAAGTATCACGACAAGAAAAAGTGTGCCGCCTGTTGCAAAAGGAGTTGGGCGAACTGTTTTTGCTGTTTGCGCGTCGCCAGCAGGGCGTTTTGATTACAGTTACCGAGGTGCGCGTAACGCCCGATTTGAGCCTTGCGCGCGTGTTTTTGAGCATTTTTCCCACCAATCGGCAGGAAGAGTTGATGCCGCTCATCGAGGCAAACGCCAAAAATCTGCGCTTCGAACTTGGCAACCGTGTGCGACATCAGTTGCGCGTAGTGCCAGAACTCGAGTTTCGGCTCGACGATTCGCTCGACAAGTTGGAACACATCGACGAATTGCTGAACAAATAGACGGAGGCTGGTTTGAGTTTTCGCACGAAATATGGTTGGTCGCTGTTTGTGGCGCAGCGTTATCTGTTCTCGAAAAAGTCGCACAACACCATCAATGTCATCACGCTGGTATCGATGTGTGGCGTGGCGGTTGGCACCATGGCTTTGGTGTGCGTGCTGTCGGTTTTGAACGGATTCGAAACGCTTGTGAACGGCTCGTTTGTGGCATTCGACCCCGATTTGCGCATCGAGAGTGCCGAAGGGCGTGTGTTCGATGTCGGCATCGACGCTTTTGGGCGCATACGCCGCATGAGCGATGTGCAGGCGTTTTCCGAAGTGCTGTCGAGTAATGCGCTGGTGGCTTTTGGCGGCAAACAGACACCTGCCGAAATGCGTGGCGTGGCAGCCAACTACGCCGAAGCGGTGGGCATTCGCGACCTTATTATCGATGGGCGTTTTGCGCTCGACGAGGGCGCAGTGGCAGGCGTTGGACTGTCGAGCACGCTCGGACTTGGCTATGGCGAATCAATCGACATTTATGTGCCAAAACGCCAGAGCCGTGTGAATTTGGCGCGCCCCGACAACGCTTTCTATCGCCAAACGGTTTTTCTGTCGGGCGTGTTTGCCTCGGGGCAGGAGAAGAGCGACGATGCCACGCTTTTTGTGCCGATAGCGTTGGCACAGGAGTTGTGCGACTACATGCCCAACGATGTTTCGGCGGTCGAAATCAGACTGAAAGCCGATGCCAACACCGACAAAGTGCAGCGCGACATACAGCAACTTTTGGGCGACGATTTCACGGTGAAAAACCGCTACGAGCAACAAGCCGACTTTTACCGCATATTGCAAATCGAAAAGTGGATAACATTTCTGATTTTGGCGTTCATATTGCTCATTGCCACCTGCAATATCATCGGGTCGCTATCGATGTTGATGATAAACAAACGCGACGACATTGCGCTGTTCGAGGCTTTGGGTGCGCGCAACCGCAAAGTGCAGCATCTGTTTCTGATAGAGGGCTGGATGATAGCCATTTACGGCGCAGTGGTGGGCGTGGGGCTTGGCGTGGTGCTGTGTGCGCTGCAACAACATTTTGGCATCATCAAAATGGGCGCAGGCTATGTGGTGGAACAATATCCCGTAGATGTGCGCTGGGGCGATGTCGCCGCCGTGTTTTGCACGGTAATTGCATTAGGATTTGTGTTGGCCGCCTACCCAGCGAGCGTACTTAAAAAGAGTGAGAAGTGAGGCGGCAGAGCCGCAATTTCAAATTTCAAATTTCAAATTTCAGATTGAAAAATTATTTGAAAATTGCGGCACTTTTGAACGCAAAAAAATCACAATTCTAAATTCTTAATTAAAACAAAACCCCTCCCCTGCTTACGCAGGTACTCCCCTTGGAAAAGGGGAGATGTAAAAAAATAACTTGGGCGCGAACCTGTCCCCTTTGCAAGGGGACGAGCGCAGCGGAGGGGTTAATTAACCTAAAAACAAACAGCGCGAAGCGCAATTTGAAATTTGAAATTCTGAAATTTGAAATTCAATTATGAAAATTCTCTGGACTGACGACGAAATAGACTTGCTGAAGCCGTATATCATCTTTTTGAATGGCAAGGGTTACGAAACTGTTACGGCGACCAACGGTCAAGATGCCATTGCGCTCTGCCGCGAGCAGAAGTTCGATATTGTGTTTCTCGACGAGAATATGCCGGGCATCAGCGGCCTCGAGACTTTGACGCAGATAAAGCAGATTGCACCTACCGTTCCCGTGGTGATGATTACGAAAAGCGAAGAGGAAAACATCATGGATATGGCCATCGGCAACAAGATAGCCGACTATCTTATCAAGCCTGTGAACCCCAATCAGATACTGCTGACACTGAAAAAACATGTTCACCAAAAGGAGTTGATAGCCGAACAGGTGTCGTCGGGCTACCGCAGCCAGTTTATGGAGATTGGCGCGCAGATAAGCGACAGCCTGACCGCCGACGAGTGGAAAGAACTCTACCGCAAATTGGTCTATTGGGAGATGGAATTGGCCGAAGCCGACGAAGGAATGCTGAATATGCTGGCGATGCAAAAAGCCGAAGCCAACGGCGTTTTCGCTAAATTCATCAAACGCAACTATCCACTCTGGTTCGAGCAGCCAAAGAGCCGCCCAGTGATGAGTCCCGACCTGTTCAAAACCAACATTTTTCCGCTCATCGATAGCGGCGAAAAGGTCTTTTTTGTGGTTATCGACAACTTTCGGCTCGATCAATGGCTAGCCATACGCGACCTGCTGGCCGAATTCTACACTTTCGACCACGAAGACCTCTACTACACCATTCTGCCCACAGCCACGCAGTATGCCCGCAACGCCATTTTTTCGGGATTGATGCCGCTGCAAATTCAGCAAATGTTTCCCAACCTTTGGGTTGATGAAGACGAGGACGAAGGCAAAAACTTGAACGAAAAAGAGTTGATACAGACGCAGTTGGACCGTTTCCGCCGACACATTTCGTTTTCGTACCACAAAATCAACGAATCGTCGTTTGGCGACAAGGTGGTGGCGAAACTCAAAACTCTGCGCGGCAATCCGCTGAATGTGTGTGTGTTGAACTTTGTTGATATGCTGTCGCACGCACGCACCGACAGCAAAATGGTGCGCGAACTAGCCAACTCCGATTCGGCCTACCGCTCGCTCACGCAGTCGTGGTTCAAACACTCGAGCGCGCTGTCGCTCTTCCGCGAACTGGCACGATTGGGCTACAAAGTGGTGCTGACCACCGACCACGGCACCATTCATGTGGACAAAGCCATCAAGGTGGTGGGCGACAAAAACACCAACACCAACCTGCGCTACAAAGTTGGTAAAATGCTGGATTACAACAAAAAAGAGGTCTTCGAGATTTTGCAGCCCACCAAATTTGGCCTGCCAAGCCCGAATGTCAGTTCGGCGTATATTTTTGCCACAGGCAGCGACTTTTTTGCCTACCCCAACAACTACAACTACTATGTGGGCTACTACAGCGACACCTTCCAGCACGGCGGCATTTCGATGGAAGAGATGCTCGTCCCGCTCGTTACGATGACACCGAAGAACAATTGACAATGGATAATTGATAATGAGAGTAGCAAGTAGCAAGTAGCAAGTAGCAAGACAAGTGAGGAGTTAGGAATGAGGAGTGAGGAGTGATGCGGCAAGCCGCAATTTCAAGATTTCACATTAATAGGTTTATCAACGCCTCAAATAACCAAATAACCAAATAACCAAATCCACAAATAAACAATTCAACAATTCAACAATTCAACAAAACTTTTCACTTTATACACTTTACACACTTTTCACGGCTCTATAACGAATTGAGTGGGTAAGGTATTTTTGGAGTGAGGAAAAATTTGCAAATTTGCGGTATGGAAACGAAAGATATTTTTACGCTAGCATTGGGTTTGCAAGAGCCTTGGCATGTGGCCAAAGTTAGTCTTGTTGCGACGGAGGGGTCGAGCAAAGAGTTGCATTTGTGGTTGGAGTTTAGCAAGGGTGCTAAATTTAGCATCAATGGTTCGCCGAGGCAAACGGCATACGACACCATCGACAAGACATGGCGG
>CAVKTI010000016.1:0-39219 GCA_963659365.1 Acutalibacteraceae bacterium
TGCGAATTTAGATACAATAACAGGGACAAAAATCTCTACAAAATGCTACTAAAAAACTTTAGAAAAAATCCTCTAAAGTTGTCTTGAACCATTATCGTTTATGAAAAAACTTTTATTGGTGGCTACAGCCGTAATCGTAGCAATGAGTTGCTCATACGCACAGAGTGCAGAGGATTACAAGGAAATGCGGAAAGAACGTCAGGCAATCACCAAAATGGCGAAACAGGAGTTGGCCGCCAAAGTGGACAAGAGCGTCAAGAAAGAGGCAAAACGGCTCAAGAAAGAGGGCTGGAACGTGAAGCCCGGTGCACTGCCGCTGGAAAAGCAATTGGAGAAGTGCTTTGTGATGCAGTATGAGTACGACGAGAATGCGTTCCCCAAGTACATTATGGCGGACGCTGCGTCCGTGGGTCAGACTTATGATGCGGCAAAGCGTCAAGCCATCGCCTTGGCAACGGACAATATCGCCGCACAGATACAGACCGAGGTGACGGCATTGGTGGAGAATACGGTTGCCAACAGCCAGTTGTCGGCGGAGGATGCGGCTTCTATCGTGGAGACGGTTTCCGCAAGCAAGAATCTTATCTCGCAAAGCATCGGTCGCACCATAGTGGCGATGGACTGCTACCGCATGACGAAGAGCAAGAATACGGAAGTGTTGGTTCGTCTGGCATACAACGGCGACATGGCAAAAAAGAGTGCCATCAACGCTGTGCGTGAGGAACTGGAGAAAAAAGGACAAAATCTGCATGAGCAACTGAACAAGGTACTCGGGTTCTAACACTCAGAGAGATAATGAAAAAGTTATTTGTCTTTTGTTTCTTGCTAACGTCCTGCTTCGGGTTTGCCAACAAGAAAATCGTCTTGCTTGAACCCCGTGTCGGAGACGGTTCTTCGGAAGTCAGCAGCATGGAAAAGGCGATGATTCGTGGAGAACTGCGTAAAGCCATCGTTAATCACACAGGTTATGAGGCATTTACGAGAACGGATATCGACCAACTTATGCAGGAGCAGGACTTCCAGCGAACGGGAAATGTATCTGCCAACGATGTGCATAAGTTGGGAGAAATGACGGGTGCCGACTATCTGTGCATTTCCACGATAAACAAGTCCAATACGGAGTTTTACATCGAAGCGTACCTGATTCATGTCGAGTCGGCAGGTATCTCCAACCCTGCTTCACAGTATGGCGAACTTATATCGGGCAAGTTGGCGAATATGCTTCCCGTATGCCAGGCCTTGGCTCAAGAACTTTTGGGCACTTCCGCACCTATTATTTCTACATCCTATGCATCTGTAAAAGAGGAAACTCCAAAGAAAACATCAACTCAAAAAGTTCCTGCGGAGAATAAACAGGAAAAACTAATGTCTGCCAATGACATTCCGCCCCAAAATGCTATAGGTACACTTAAAACTTTCTCCGATGGAACGAGGGGACTTATCTTCTATTTGGACGAAAATGGACGTGGTTTGTGTATATCGATCGTTGCTAACAAGTCGCCGTGGGACACGTCCCGTGGGTCGAAAATGCAGGATGTGATAAATGTACCCAATCAGGAAGAGGAGCAATCATTTATGATATCAGGGCAGGGACAGAAATATACGCAGGCTATTCTCCATCAGTTGGGAGCTACGGGAATTGCAGCCTATTGGTGTACTACCTTGGGAAATGGCTGGTATTTGCCTTCCGCGGAAGAGTTGCGCTATTTCATGCGTACTGCCAATGGGGGAATGGGTTCCAAGGGAGCGATGAGCCAACGGTTAGTTGCCAACGGAGGCGTTCCCATTGCCAACGGCTGGTATTGGTCAAGTTCCGAGACAGACAGAGACGAGGCACTGAACGTCAGCATCACTGGTTCTGTGAGCACCGAAGACAAAGATGAAGTGAATTGGGTTCGTGCCATGCGTGCGTTCTGACATATTGCTAAAAAGCATTCTTTTGCAGCCATCGGCCGCCAAAACTGGCGACCGATGTTCGTTTTTTTTTTTTTTTGAGGTGCGAGCGTCATTTGCTCATTTCCAGCATTTTAAGTATCGGTTTTACGGCTTTTTGGCGTATGGTTTCGTCCACAAGGATTTCGGGCGATTCGTGGAGTAGGCAGTCGCGCACTTTTTCGAGGGTGTTCAGTTTCATAAAGTTGCACTCGTTGCAGCCGCAGGTGCTGTCGGTGGGCGGAATCGGAATGAATGTCTTGTCGGGATTGCGTTTTTGCATCTCGTGCAGAATGCCGCTTTCGGTGGCTACAAGAAACTCATTATCAGCACTTTGCGTGGCGTAGTCGAGCAGTTTTTGCGTCGAACCGATGACATCGGCCAGCATCAGCACCACATTTTTGCACTCGGGGTGCGCCAGCACTTTGGCGGCTGGGTGCGCGCGTTTCAGTTCCACAAGCCGCTCCACCGAAAATTGCTCGTGCACATGGCACGCGCCGTCCCACAACAGCATATTGCGCCCCGTAATTTTGTTGATGTAACTGCCCAAATTGCGGTCGGGACCGAAAATCAGTTTGGCATCTTTTGGAAACTGCTCCACAATTTTCTGCGCATTGCTCGAGGTAACCACCACATCGGTTAGGGCTTTGACGGCGGCGGTGGTGTTCACATACGAAATCACCGTGTGGTCGGGGTGGGCGCGCACAAACCGCTCAAAATCGCTGGCGTTGCAACTGTCGGCCAGCGAGCAACCAGCGTTCATATCTGGCACCAAAACTTTTTTCTCGGGCGACAGAATTTTGGCCGTTTCGCCCATGAAATGCACGCCACAAACCACCAAAATGTCGGCGGTGCTTTTGGTGGCCCACTGCGCCAGCGCGAGGCTATCGCCAATCACATCGGCAATGTCCTGAATGTCGTTTTGTTGGTAGTAGTGCGCCATCACAACGGCGTTTTTTTCGCGTTTCAGGCGAGCAATTTCGTCGATAATTTTCTGTTTTTCCATGTCGATTTACCGATTTTCGTCGGGACAAAATTACAAATTTTTGCTCAAATGGCACATTTTCGTGTCTGCCGAAAAATTCCTATTTTTGTATTTTGCAAAAATTGTAAAAATTCTAGAAGTAGACTCTATGAAAAAGCGCGTTTTTTTGCCGTTGATTGGTGCGTTGGCGTGCGTTGGTGTGGCGGCGCAAACATCGGTGGTGGCGGTCGGTTCGGCGGCGGTTGCGCCCGAAAATGTGTGCTATCTGCTGCCAAAAACAGAGGTTGTTGTCGAGGTCGAAATGGCGCAAACGCTGCGCAAAGCAGGCCCTTTTTGCAAGTATGCCGAGCGTTATCTTGGCGTGCGCCAAGTGGTAACCGACGACGGCTGCGAGTGGCATTTGGCGGCGGTTCGGCTGCATGGACGCGTGGTGCCCGACAGCGAAAAACGCTTTGCAGTGGCGGTGAACAAAAAGACGACCGCTTACAATATCCAAACTTCCGAAAAAGGTGTGATTCTCGCTGTAAATCAAGTAGTTGATACGCAAAAAAAGTTGCGAAAAACGCCCACTCCAAAGTCCGATTGCGACACACTGGCGGCGTTCGACATGGCGTGCCTCGGCGAGGAGGCGTTGGTGGCGAGTTCCGTGCCGAAAATGGCAGAAATGGCTGCCAAACAGATCTATCGAATCCGCGAAAATAGGGCGAATCTGCTTTCGGGCGAAAACGAGCAACTGCCCGACGGTGCGGCTTTGGCGGTGATGTTGCAGCGGCTGGACGACGCCGAAAAAGAACTCGTGGCGCTGTTTGTCGGGCGCACGATGGTGTGCCACCAAACGACCACGCTGGTGCTGTCGCCGCAGACGGAGCAGACCGACAGCGTGCTGTGCCGCATTTCGCGCCATGCGGGCTTGGTGGCTGCCGACGACCTGTCGGGCGAGCCTATCTATTTTTCGCTTTCTGCGGACAAGCAATCGCCTGATTTTCAGCAAAATAACGATCCATCGAAGCCGTGCGGACTATTTTACAATGTGCCGACAACAGCCACCATCACCATTTCCGATGGAGCAAAAACGCTTGCCGAACAGTCGCTGACGATGCCGCAATTTGGCGCAGTGCGCTGCCTGCCAGCCGCACTTTTCGACGGACAGGCCACAAAAGTGAAATTCACGCGTTTCGGCGGCATCGAGTCAATTTCGAAGTAAGAAATGGAGCAGTTTATCGAGATAAAAAATGCGCGCGTTCACAATCTGAAAGGCGTAGATGTGAAAATTCCGCGCAACAAGTTGGTTGTTGTTACGGGTTTGTCGGGGTCGGGCAAGTCGTCGCTGGCGTTCGACACGCTCTACGCCGAGGGGCAGCGACGCTATGTCGAGAGTCTGTCGGCCTATGTCAGGCAGTTTCTTGGGCGCATGAACAAGCCCGAAGTCGATTTCATCAAAGGCATTCCGCCCGCTATCGCCATCGAACAGAAAGTTATCAGCAGCAATCCGCGCTCGACCGTTGGCACATCGACCGAAATTTACGACTATCTGAAACTGCTTTTTGCACGCATTGGGCGCACCTATTCGCCGATTTCTGGCGTGGAAGTGCGGCGCGACAGCGTGAGCAATGTGGTCGATTTCATCACCTCGCTGCCCGAAGGAACGGCGGTTTATCTGCTGGCCAAAATCGATGTTTCAAGCGGACGGACACTCGCCGAACAACTCGAAATTCTGCTGCAACAGGGCTTCTCGCGCGTGTGGCGCAATGGCACTTTTTGCCGCATTTCCGAACTGATAGAAGCCGACAATCTGTCGAAAACCGACACGCTGAAACTGCTGATCGACCGCATTGCTGCGCGCAACGACAAAGAGACGCAAAACCGCTTGGCCGATTCGGTGCAAACGGCTTTCTACGAGGGACATAACACCTGCGAAGTGGCATACGGCGATACAAAAGAGTTGGCTATTCGCAGTTTTTCGCAAGCCTTCGAAGCCGATGGCATTGTGTTCGACGAACCGAGCGAAAATATGTTCAGTTTCAACAATCCTGTGGGCGCTTGCCCGACCTGCGAAGGCTTTGGACGCGTGGTTGGCATCGATCCCGATTTGGTGATTCCCGACAAATCGCTCTCGGTGTTCGATGGCGCTATCGTCTGCTGGCGGGGCGAAACGATGCGAGAGTGGTGGAAAAAACTGATTTACGCCGCGCCGAAGTTCGATTTTCCCATTTATCGCCCCTACAACGAACTGACCAAAGCGCAGCAAAAAGTGCTTTGGACGGGCAACGAATACTTCGACGGACTGAACGATTTTTTCAAATTTCTGACGGCGCAACAGTACAAAATTCAGTATCGCGTGATGTTGGCGCGCTACCGTGGCAAAACGATTTGCCCCGATTGTGGCGGCACACGCCTGCGTCGCGAGGCGCGCTATGTGAAAATCGCGGGTAAGTGCATTGCCGATTTGGTCGATATGCCTGTGGACGAACTGCGCACATTTTTTGCGCAACTGCAACTCGATGAACACGACGCGCTGGCCGCAAAACGCCTGCTGACGGAGATTAACAGCCGTTTGGAATTTCTTACCGAGGTGGGCTTGGGCTACCTGACGCTCAATCGCCTGTCGAACACGCTTTCGGGCGGCGAAAGTCAGCGCATCAATCTGGCGACATCGCTGGGCAGCGCGCTGGTTGGCTCGCTCTACATTCTCGACGAACCGAGCATTGGGCTGCATTCGCGCGACACCGAAAGGTTGATTGCCGTGCTGCGCAAGTTGCAGGCGTTGGGCAATACGGTGGTTGTGGTCGAACACGACAGCGAAATTATCCGCGAGGCCGATTTTCTTATCGACATGGGACCGCAAGCGGGGCGTTTGGGTGGCGAAATGGTGTGGAGCGGCGTGGCGCGAGAGGCTACAAAAGCCGATTGCGACAAATCGTACACGCTGCGCTATCTGCTTGGGAAAGAGCGTATTGAAGTGCCAAAAACGCGGCGACCGTGGTCGAATTTTATCGAACTGAAGGGCGCAAATGCCAACAATCTGAAAAATATCGATGTGAAATTTCCGCTCAATGTGCTGACTGTGGTTACGGGCGTGAGCGGTTCGGGCAAATCGTCGCTGGTGCGCGATGTGCTGTACAATGCGCTGAAACCGCGTTTGAACGCCGATGCCACGGCTGCGCCAGCCGCCTGTGCGAGCCTTACGGGGAGTTTGCGCCTGCTGTCGGATGTCGAGTTTGTGAGCCAAAGCCCGATTGGCAAGTCGTCGCGCTCGAACCCTGTAACCTACATCAAAGCCTACGACGAAATTCGGCGACTTTTTGCCGATCAACCGCTGGCCAAGCAACTCGGTTTCACGGCGGCGCATTTTTCGTTCAACCAAGATGGCGGCCGCTGCGAAATGTGCCAAGGCGAAGGCACTGTTACCGTGCCAATGCAGTTTATGGCCGATTTGGTGCTGGAGTGCGAAGCATGCCACGGACACCGTTTCAAATCGGAGGTGTTGGAGGTGCATTATCGCGATAAAAGTATCTACGATATCCTCGAAATGACTGTCAATCAGGCGGTTGAATTTTTCTCCGAAAGCGATGGTTCTGCCGAACGCCGCATTGTGAAACGCCTGAAATCGCTGCAAGATGTGGGCATCGGCTATGTGAAACTGGGACAATCGAGCAATACGCTTTCGGGCGGCGAAAGTCAGCGCGTGAAACTGGCGGCTTTCTTGGCCAACGAGCAGCCATCGCCCACGCTGTTCATCTTCGACGAGCCGACCACTGGGCTGCACACGCACGACATCAAAACGCTGCTCAAAGCGTTCGACGCGCTCATCACCAACGGCCACACGGTGTTGGTCATCGAGCATAATTTAGATGTGATAAAGTGCGCCGACCATGTGATTGACATCGGTCCCGAAGGCGGCAAAAATGGCGGTCGCATAGTGTGTGCTGGCACGCCCGAAGAGGTGGCAAAAAGTCGCACATCGCACACGGGACGCTACTTACGCCCACTTTTGCACAAATAGAAAATTTACAAACAATGAAAAAAGCCCTTTTCCCCGGTTCGTTCAATCCGTTTACGCGCGGCCACCAGAGCATTGTGGAGCGTGGCTTGCGGCTGTTCGACCACATTGTGGTGGGCGTTGGGCGCAACACCGCCAAACCGACCGACGATGCCGAGGCTTGTGCGCAGACCATCGCCGCGCTCTACGCCGACAATCCGCGTGTGTCGGTGCAGGTTTACGATACGCTCACCGTCGATTTTGCGCGCCAAATCGGTGCCGATTTTCTGTTGCGGGGCGTGCGCACGCTGACCGATTTCGACTACGAATTGCAGATGGCCGATGTCAATCGGCTGTTGGCAGGTATCGAAACGGTGGTGCTTTTTGCCGATGCCGACAAGGTGGAGATTTCGTCGTCGCTGGTGCGCGAATTGCAGCGCTTCGGCAAGGACATTTCCGACTATCTGCCCGAAAAATAAAAAAACGCAGACCGTTTCGGATGCGTTTTCGTTTGCTGGCTATTCTACGCCTTGCGTTATTTCTTGCCAGAGCCTGTCGTTTGGCACAGGCGCAACTATTTTCACCATTTTGTGCGTAACTGGATGCTCAAATTCGAGCGAGCGTGCGTGCAACGAAATGCCGCCGTCGGGGTTCGAGCGCGCCGCACCATATTTCAAATCGCCTTTTATCGGGCAGCCAATTTTTGCCAACTGGCAGCGTATTTGGTGGTGTCGCCCTGTTTCGAGTTGAATCTCGAGTAGCGTGTAGTTGTCCGATTGGGCGATGGTGCGGTAGTTGAGCCGCGCCAATTTCGAACTCGATTTGTGTGTATCGTAGGCGTACGATTTGTTCTGTTTCTCGTTGCGAATGAGAAAATGTTCGAGCGTTCCTTCGGGTTCGGCGGGTCGATTTTTCACGATTGCCCAATAGGTTTTGCGTATTTCGTGCTGCTGAAACATCTCGTTGAGGCGCGTGAGTGCCTTGCTCGTTTTGGCAAACAGCACTGCGCCGCTCACAGGGCGGTCGAGGCGGTGCGTAACGCCACAAAACACATTACCGGGCTTGGCGTAAGTCTCTTTCAGATAGGCTTTTATCTGTTCCGACAGCGGTTCGTCGCCTGTTTTGTCGCCCTGAACAATCTCCGAGCAGGTCTTGTTCACCGCAATGATATGGTTGTCTTCGTATAGGATTTCCAAGGGGTCAGATGTTTTTTTAGGGTGTTTTATAAATTGTTTTGTCGTTGGCGCACGGCTTCGTAGATGACAATGCCAGCGGCTACGGATACATTCAGCGATTCTATTTTCCCCAAAATCGGGATAGAGGCTTTGTCGTCGCAAATGCGCAGTATGTCGGGCGATACGCCAGTGTCTTCCGCTCCCATGACGATGGCTGTGGGCAGCGTGAAGTCGCACGCAGTGTATGTGTGCGTGGCGTGTTCGGTGGCAGCCACCACACGCACGCCGCATTTTTGCAAAAACGACACGCAGTTGTGCAGGCTCTGTTCGCGACAGACAGGCAGCGTGTGCAGTGCGCCCGCCGATGTTTTTATCGCATCGGCATTGACGGTGGCACCGCCGTTTGTCGGGACAATCAGCGCATCGACGCCAGCACATTCGCAAGTGCGCGCTATGGCACCGAAATTGCGCACATCGGTAATGCCGTCGAGCAGCACCACGAGCGGCGTGCGGCCTTGTTCGTAGAGCAACGGCACAATATCTTCGATACGCTGGTACTCGAGAGCCGACAGAAAAGCGACTGCACCTTGGTGATTTTTGTCGGTCAGACGATTGAGCCGTTCGGCAGGAACACGCTGCGTGGGAATGGAGCGACTGCGCAATTTTTCGACCAATTCGTGCGCCAACGCACCGTCCAACTCGCGGCGCAGCAGCACCTTGTCGAACTCCTTGCCTGCATCGACCGCCTCGATGATGGCGCGAAGGCCGAAAATCATGTTCTTCTCTTTGACCCGTTTTTCGTACATGGCGTGCCTACACTTTTTCGCCTGCAAAGGTAGTAAAAAATAGCGAAAATATGCGTTTTGTCGATTGACTTATTTTTCGTACCTTTGCAAACTATTTCCTATCGAAGCGATGGACGAAAAAAGTTTGCGTTTTTTGAGCATGGGCAGCGGTAGCAGCGGCAACTGCTACTACATCGGTACGGGCGAATACGGCTTTCTTATCGATGCAGGTATTGGCGTGCGCACCGTGAAACGCGAACTGAAACGCCACAACATTTCGTTGGAGCAAATTTGGGGCATTTTCATCACACACGACCATACCGACCACATCTGCTCGGTAGGCGTGCTGGGCGAAAAATACCACATTCCCGTTTATGGCACGCGCGAAATGCACGAAGGCATCAACCGCAACTACCGTGTAACGGAAAAACTTGTGTCGAGCCGAAAATTCTACAAAAAAGGCGAACACATCGTCATTCGCGATTTCACCATTCAGTCGTTCCCTGTGAGCCACGATGCCTCCGACTGCGTGGGCTACTCCTTCACCTACAACGGCAAAACATTTGTCATCGCCACCGATTTGGGGTTCATTGGCAAGGAGGTTGCCGACCACATCGCCAAGGCCAACTATCTGGTTATCGAGGCCAACTACGACGAAACGATGCTCAAAAACGGTCGCTATCCCTATCCGCTCAAACAGCGTGTGCGCAGCCATACAGGGCATTTGTGCAACGATCACACGGCGCATTTCTTGGCCGACAACTGGCCCGAAACGCTCACGCATGTCTTTTTGTGCCACCTCAGTCAGGAGAACAACACGCCCGAACTGGCGTTCAATACGGTGAACGACGCGCTGGCCGAAAAGGGCATTGCGGTGGAGGTGCTGCAACCGCTCGACCGCGTGGCCGCCTCCGATTTGTACATTCTCGATTAAAATTGCGCTGCGCGCAAGTTTCTAAGTTTCTGTGTTTTTCGCGCTTCGCGCTGTTCCTAAATTTATTTGTTTCTAGATTTCTAGTTTTCAGTAGCCGAAACGCCGCAATCTTCAAATCTTCAAATTTTCAAATAATTGAAAATTGGGGAATTAAAAACGAAAAATAGGGCATTTTGTGTTGCCCTATTCATCGCTGTTTTTTACTGAATTGACGCGGTTTTGGCGAAAATTGCAGAAATTTTTTGTACGCCCATACGGAATCGAACCGTAACCAAGGGAACCGGAATCCCTCATTCTATCCATTAAACTATGGGCGCATGCCAGCCGATGTGCGCCTTGCGACGCGCGTCGGCATAGCGTTTTTTAGATGTCGCGACGGTTGTCTGGATCGCGGAAATCAGTCGGTGTATGACGCTCGCGGTGCGGACGACGCTCGCCACGGTCGCTGCGTTCGCCACGCTCTTGACGCGGACGGCGTTCGCGCGGTTCGGGTTCGACATAGCCTTCGGGCTTCTCTTTCAGCACACGCGCCGACAAGCGGAATTTGCCCGTCTTTTCGTCGATGTCGAGCAGTTTCACGCGCACTGTGTCGCCCTCGTTGAGGCCAGTCTCTTCCATCGTTCCGAAATGTTTCCAGTCGATTTCCGAGATGTGGAGCAGCCCCTCTTTGCCTGGCATAAATTCGACGAATGCGCCGTAAGGCATGATAGATTTGACTTTGGCATCGTATTCGGTGCCGATTTCTGGCAGTGCCACGATGGCTTTGATTTTTTCGACAGCGCAGTCGATTGCGGCGCGGTTCGAAGCAGCCACTTCCACAATGCCCACATTGTCGTCTTCGTCGATAGAGATAACAGCGCCCGATTCGGCTTGAATGCCTTGTATGATTTTGCCGCCAGGGCCAATCACCGCTCCGATGAGTTCTTTCGGAATCGTCATCGTAACGATGCGTGGTGCGTGTGGTTTCAGGTCGGCGCGCGGTTCGGGCAGCACTTCGAGCATCTTGCCGAGTATGTGTGCGCGGCCTTCTTTGGCTTGCATCAAGGCTTTTTCGAGAATTTCGTAACTCAATCCGTCCACTTTGATATCCATCTGCGTGGCGGTGATGCCGTCTTTGGTGCCAGTAACTTTGAAGTCCATGTCGCCAAGGTGATCCTCGTCGCCGAGAATGTCGCTCAACACAGCGTAGTTCGTGCCTTTATTCTCCGAAATCAATCCCATGGCGATGCCCGACACAGGTTTTTTGATCTGCACGCCAGCGTCCATCAGTGCAAGGCAGCCAGCGCAAACCGTTGCCATCGACGACGAGCCGTTCGACTCCAAAATGTCGGAAACGACGCGGATGCAGTAGGGATAATTTTCGGGAATCATATTTTTCAGCGCACGGCAGGCAAGGTTGCCGTGTCCCACTTCGCGCCGCCCAACGCCGCGTTGCGCTTTGGCTTCGCCTGTGGCAAATGGTGGGAAGTTGTAGTGCAGCAAGAAACGGTCGTAGCCTTGTATCAGCGGCTCATCGATGAGTTTTTCGTCGCGTTTGGTGCCGAGTGTAACTGTGGCGAGTGCTTGCGTTTCGCCGCGTGTGAAAATGGCCGAACCGTGAGGGCCAGGCAGGTAGCCCGCTTCGCACCAAATGGGACGAATTTCGTTGGTTTTGCGGCCATCGAGGCGTTTGCCTTCGTCGAGAACGGCGCGGCGCATGGCCTCTTTTTCTACATCGTGGTAGTAGCGGTCGATCATGCCCTCTTTTTCTGCCAATTCCTCTTCGGTGAATTGTGCTTTGAAATCGGCGCAGATAGCGGCAAAAGCCTCTTCGCGGTGGTGTTTGTCGGTGTCGGCCGAGGTGGCTTGTTCGTAGGCGCGTGCGTAGCAAAAGTCGTGTACTTGCTGGCGCAGTTCGTCGTCGTTTTCCTCGTGGCAGTATTCGCGTTTCACCGTTTTGCCAGCGGCTTCCATCAGTTCTATTTGCGCTTGGCACTGCGGTTTGATGGCTTCGTGTGCGGCTTTGATGGCTTCAAGCATCTCCTGTTCGGTAACCTCTTTCATCTCGCCTTCGACCATCATAATGTTGTCGAGCGTAGCGGCCACCATCAGTTCGATGTCGGCGTCTTTCAGTTGTTCAAATGTTGGGTTGATTACCATTTTGCCATCGACACGAGCCACGCGCACTTCCGAAATCGGTCCTTCGAACGGAATGTCGGAAACGGCCAGTGCAGCCGAAGCCGCCAGTCCAGCCAGCGAGTCGGGCGTTTCGATGCCATCGGCAGAGTAGAGCGTTACATTCACAAAAGTTTCGGCGTGATAGTTGCTCGGGAAGAGTGGGCGCAGTGCGCGATCGACCAAGCGTGCTATCAGAATTTCGTAATCGTCGGCGCGTCCTTCGCGGCGTGTGAAGCCTCCAGGGAAGCGGCCGCCCGATGCAAATTTCTCTTTGTATTCTACCGTCAGCGGCATAAAATCGGTGCCGGGAACGGCCTCCTTGGCGGAGCAGACTGTGGCCAAAAGCATGGTCTTGCCACAGGTTACCATTACTGCGCCGTCGGCCTGTTTGGCCAGTTTGCCAGTCTCCAGCGTAATGGTGCGTCCATCACCCATTGTGATGGTTTTTGTAACTACATTCATAAAAAATTACAATTAAAATTTTACCTCTAAAAATTCGCGCAAAGTTACAAAAATTTTTTGATATACGCTATTATGGGAATTCCTTTACTTTCAGTAGCATGCTTCCCCCTTTGAAAGAACAGAAAAATGATATTGTAGCGACACTACAGTGTAGCGGCTCTGTGTTTTTACAAACTTATTCGATTCTCCGATTCAACAAAAATTGGGAATGGGGACAAGGTAACCATTCAATTAACACTTGTTAATCAATAAGTTAAATAACTATAAATCTTGATGTTTGGTGTTGTGCGACGAAAAAAGTATCGTATCTTTGCAACAAAAAAGAACGACAGATTGACGGATTTTTCTGGATAACCAAATCTGCAACCGAAAGTTTATAGGTAAGAGGTTGTCGTTTATAGAAGAAAGACGAAGACAATCTGAAATTTGAAATTCTGAAATTTGAAATCTTTATTAACCAACAAAATTTTATTATTATGAAGAAAATTTCTATTCTCGTAGCGGCCTTATGCGCTACAACAGTGGCTTTTGCCGCAACTGATTACTCGAAAGTCTATACGAGTAATGTAACTATGACGGCTGGAGATAACGGTTCTGCAGCAAAGGTTAAAATTGATGACACGGAGTATGATGCTATGAAGTTGGGAACAGGTAGCAAGGTTGGCGAAATGACCATTGATGTTCCTAAAGGGAAAAATGTGCTTTATCTCCATGCAGCTGCGTGGAAAGATAAAAAAGGTTCCATTAAACTCGCTGCTGACAAAGAGGATGTAAAACTCGCTATCGACAGTTTGGTGCTTACTGCCAATGCTGGAATTGCTAACACTTCCCCATTTACCTTTGTTGGTGAAGTAACCTCCGATTATTTTTTCACGGTAAAAATCGATGGTAACACCGAAGGTTTTAAACTCGCTATGACAACGGTAAAAAACGCATATCGTGGCGTGGTATGGGGCGTTAATGCAGATTCGCTGGAAGAGGTTGTGGCCACTGGCATTATGCTCGACAAAGAGTCGTTGGAGTTGGAGCAGTACAAGTCGGCAACCTTGATGGCGACGCTTACTCCCGAAGGTGCCACAACAGATGTGGTTTGGACTACCGACGACGAAGCCGTGGCCACCGTGGTCAAGGGCAAAGTGATGGCAATGGGTATTGGTATGGCAAAAATTATCGCCACAATAACGCCCGCCGAAGGTATGTCGTATGCCGATACTTGCGTCGTTACCGTCAAAGAGGCTACTGTGATTACTTGCGCCCAAGCGGTGGAGATTGCCAAGACCGTTTCGGCCGATAGCGAAATTGCGGCTGGCGGCAAATATGTCATTCACGGCTATGTAACGGAAGTGGTTGGTACACCATCGGAAGATATGGAAAAGTATGGCAACTACTCTGTATGGTTGGCCGATGAAAAAGATGGCGGAAAAGTGTTTGAGGCTTATCAAGTGAAACCTTTAGATGAGGGTAAAATTGCCAATCTTGGCGACTTGGTAGAGATTGTGGGCGACATCACCAAATACAAAGACACTTACGAAACCGTAGGCAGAGGCGAGGCAACCATCAAAATTATCGAGGCTACCGCTATCCGCACACTCGAGGTGCTGACCAATGTCTATGCACACAACGGCCGCATCTATGCCGAAGAGGGCGCACAAATCTACACCATCACTGGTTTGAATGTTACCGAGCAGAACGAAAAGAGCACGCTCGACGAGGGCATCTACATCGTGAAAGCCAACAACAAAGTCGCCAAAATTGTGGTTAAATAATTGACAATTGATAATTGACAATGTAGGGACGTGGCATGCCGCGTCCCTACTGTTTTTGTTCACTTTGTGAAAAATTTCTCGCTAACGGATTTACACCAATTTCAGCGCTTCAGTGAGGGTAAAAATGGCGGCGGACGGAAGTCCCAAGACGGTCAGTGTGGGTGCGTCGGCGGTGAGTGCGGCAAAAAAGTCGGCCGACGACTCGTAGAGCGCAAGGCAGTGGCGGTAGCACGCCAACGCACGCTCGCGCTGCCCCAACAAAAGGTAGGCGTGCGCCATATTCAGCCAGTCGGCACGGTGCGACGCTGCAGCAGTCAGTTTTTTGTACTGATTTAGCGATTTATCGAACTGACTATCAAGTAGATAGCACCAAGCCACCGCACGACGGCAAGTAACATCGTCGGGTTGCAGATTGTCGGCACGGAAGTAGATTTCGATGGCCTCTTTGTAGCGTTTCAGTTCTACCAAACAGTGGCCTTCTTGCAGCAGAATTTTGAAGTTGTCGGGCTGCAATTTTTCGCACGCAGCGTACGCTTCGAGTGCTTTTGCGGCATCGCCCAAACGCCGTTGGCAGAACGCCAGCCGCCGCAAAGTCCAAAAAGTGTTTGGCAGATAGAGGTCGGAGCGGCTATAAGCGTCGGCAGCCTTGGCGTAATCGGCCATTTTTTGGTAACAATAGCCCAATTTTTGCAGCAGTGAACCATCGTGCGGATTGTCGGCGAGCAACGCCTCGAATTGCGCCGCACCATCGGCAAAAAGCCCTTTCGACAGGTAGTATTCGGCAATCTGCGTGCGCGTGGCATTTTCGGCGAAAAGTTGCGCAAAAAGGTCCGTTTTGTAAAACGCCCACACCGCCGCCAACGGATTGTCGAAATCGGCACGCCGTGGGTGCTGCGTGTAGAGCCGATACAAATCTTGAACATACTGATTTGCAACGGTTTGCGATGTGATTTCGGGATTTGTAAACCGCTCGTCGTTGAGCATCTCTTGCGCCTGTTCCGACTCGGCATCGATGCCATTCAGCATCACTTTGCGCTGATTTTCAGCAACTTGCGCCATGCTCAAGCAGAACGAGTATTTGTCGGAATTGCAAAGATAGGGCATCTTCATGATGGTCGCAAACAGATTGCGACCGCCGTCCAAAAGTGCCGTTACACTGCTGTGCGACGCATCGAACGGCAGCAACCAGTTGGCCACCGCGCCGAAAAACGGGTAGGATTTCAGTTTTGCAAATGTGGCGGCATAAACATCGGCACCATCGAGTTGCAACTCGCTGAATTCCTGCATTTTATCGGTCAATCCCATATCGTCGAACACATCTTGCCAATCGGGATTCAGCCCGTCCTCGTCGTCGCGTGCGAGAATCTCGTCAATCTTGTCCGAGATTTTCGGTGTAATGCGCACCACCGCGGGCATTATCTCGTTGCGAATGCGATTGGTAACCGCCTCCGTTTCGGAAGTGCGCACTAACTGTAAATAGGCCGATTTCAGTGCGTTGCGAAAGGCTGCATTGTCGGCAAGTGCCGTCAATCGCGCCGAAACAGCGTGGTCGATAGCAATGCGATGGGCATGAAACGCCAATGCCAGCACTGCGCCCACAACGGCGCGCTGCTCTACCGCAGTTTGCGGCGTGCGGCAACTGTCGAGCAAAAATGCCATTTTGTCCGAATCGTAGAAACGCAGCAGCGACAATGTGGCAGCCGACACCACCAAACATTTGGCGCATTCGCTTGCCAGCGGATTTTCGAGAAAATCAGTCAGTATGGCGCGCTCGTTTTCGCTCCAGCGTTGCGACAGCCACACCACATCAAACAGGCGGCGTTCGGTCTGCTCCAACGCTTCGCCCTGCGCCGACAAGCATTCGTTGCACAAATCTGCCACCGAAATGGGTGGTGTTGTGCGCATCAGTTCGTAGGGCAAACGCGCCGAAAACCGCTGCAACAGTGCCGCTTTCAGCGCATCGGCAAGGCTGTAGATTTGTTCTACCACATTGGCGAAAATTGCCTCCTGCTGCGGATCGTCGATGCCAAGCACAGCGCATTGAAGCCACTGACGATAGACATCGCGCTGCTGCTCGCAACGGTCGCGCAACGACCAATCGCCTGCCACATCGGCCAGTGCAAAAAGCCCTGCAAAAGCGTCGGCAAGGTGTTTTTGAGGCAGAGCGTCCAAAATTTGGCGGTATTGCTTGATGACAGCGCGTTCGTCCATGTTCCTTTTTGTCTGAAAGTGTGCAAATTTTGTGCAAAAATAGCGATTTGTTGCGTTTTCTGCAAATTTAGTGTACAAATACAACTTTTAGAAAAGCCTTAAAGGCATATTCCCCTATAAATTTTGAGAGGAAAGAACAAAAACTCTCCTCTCGTAGTGAATTTGGTGTTGTGTGTCGAGTCTTTAACGAGCATTTGGCACCTTAAATCACTGCTCGCTAAAAAACTTACGGCTCGTCTAGATCGACGACGAGGTTTTCGACGATGAAGTCTTGCCGTTCTGGCGTGTTTTTGCCCATGTAGAACGCCAAAAGTTCGGCCACGGCGTCCTCTTTGCGGAGCAGTATCTGGTCGAGGCGCATATCTTTGCCGATGAAGTGTTTGAATTCGTCGGGCGAGATTTCGCCAAGTCCTTTGAATCGCGTGATTTCGGGCGTTGGCTTCAGTTCGTCGATGGCAGCAAGGCGTTCCTCGTCGGTGTAGCAGTAGCGCGTCTCTTTCTTGTTGCGCACACGGAAAAGCGGCGTTTGCAGGATATAGACATGCCCCTTGCGCACCAAATCGGGGAAAAATTGCAGAAAATAGGTCATCATCAGCAGGCGAATGTGCATACCATCGACATCGGCATCGGTGGCGATAATCACCTTGTTGTAGCGCAGCCCTTCGAGCCCATCTTCGATGTTGAGTGCGGCTTGCAGGTAGTTCAACTCCTCGTTTTCGTAAACCACTTTTTTTGTTTCGCCGTAGCAGTTGTGCGGTTTGCCACGCAGACTGAATACCGCCTGTGTGTTCACATCGCGGCTTTTGGTGATGGAGCCCGACGCCGAATCGCCCTCGGTGATGAAAATGCAACTCTCTTCGCGCAGATCGCCTTTGGCATCGTTGTAGTGAATGTGGCAGTCGCGCAGTTTTTTGTTGTGCAGACTCACCTTTTTTGCCCGCTCGCGTGCCAATTTCGACACGCCTGCAATGGCTTTGCGCTCTTTTTCCGATTCGACAATTTTTTTCAAAAGCGTTTCGGCCACCTGCGGATTTTTGTGCAGAAAATTATCGACTTCGCGCTTCACAAAATCGCCCACAAACTTGTTCACGCTGATGCCCGAAAGCGGATATGGGTGTCCGTCGCTATCTTTTTCGGGCGCCATATTTGCCGAACCGAGTTTGATTTTGGTCTGACTTTCGAATGTTGGTTCTATCACATTGATGGCGATGGCTGCCACAATGCCGCTGCGAATGTCGGCCAACTCGAAATTCTTGTTGTAATACTCCTTGATGGTGCGTGCCAAATGTTCGCGCAGTGCGCTCTGGTGCGTGCCGCCTTGCGTGGTGTTCTGGCCATTGACAAACGAGTAGTACTCTTCGCCGTACTGGTCGCTGTGCGTGAAAGCGATTTCGATGTCGTCGCCTTTGAGGTGCACAATCGGATAGAGCGGTTCGGAGGTGCTGCGCTCTTGCAGCAGGTCGAGCAGGCCGTTGCGCGACACGAATTTGCGTCCGTTGAACACCATCGTCAGCCCCGAATTGAGGTAACTGTAGTTGCGGAGCATCGTTTCGATGAAATCCTCGTGGAAGGCGTATTTGCCGAATATCGATTCGTCGGGCGTGAAGACCACAAGCGTGCCATCTTTTTCGGTAGTTGGCGCAAGGTCGTACTCTTTTGTCAGTTTGCCACACTCGAAATCGGCCTGTTTCACCTGCCCATCGCGGAACGATTTCACCGTGAACGCCGACGACAGCGCATTGACGGCCTTGGTGCCGACGCCATTTAGTCCGACCGATTTTTGGAAGGCTTTGGTGTCGTATTTGCCGCCTGTGTTCATTATCGACACGGCCGCCACCATTTTGCCCTGCGGAATGCCGCGTCCATAGTCGCGCACAGTCAGCGTGCGGTCGGCAAGCGTAATTTCGATGGTTGTGCCGAAGTGCATACGAAATTCGTCGATAGAGTTATCGATAACCTCTTTCAGCAGCACATAGATGCCGTCGTCGGCAGCGTTGCCATCGCCGAGTTTGCCGATGTACATGCCCGGACGCAGACGCACATGCTCAAGCCCTTCGAGCGTGCGGATATTGTCGTCGGTGTAGTCGCTTTTGGTGGTGATAATCTCTTCTTCGGCCATAGTAGAGAGTGTGAAAGTGTATAAAGTGTATAAAGTGTATAAAGTGTGAAAGTTATTTCATTTGAAGATTTGAAAATTTGAAGATTTGAAGATTGATTTCGCCTCACAGACTTTCACCAATGCGTTAAACTCATCAACTAATCAACCTATCAACTAATCAACCTCAATTTGAAATTTGTTTTTTTTGCGCTGTGGCGCAAAAAAGATTGTGGAGCTGACGGGAGTCGAACCCGCGTCCAAACGAGGAAGCAATATGCTTTCTACACGCTTATCTTCGTCTTGGTTTTCGTGCGGCGGCAAGACCGAAGCCACCAACCGTCGCCTTATCCGCAGAGAGTTTCGCCTGCCGTGCGCGGCCACGACCGACTATCCCCGATTTTCCTACACCTCTTTGACCGAACCGCTTCAGGGAGTGGCATTCGAGAGATGTCCCGTTCCAGCACCTGTGCCAGAATTAAGCCTAAAGTACTAAACTTCGTTTAGGCAGCGAGAGCGTAATTTGTTTCGCCAGTTAATGTTTTGCCGTCGAAGATTTGAGTGCTATCCGGCATCGCACTGCGTGCTTACATACCTCTTCTGCTCGCTGTCAAAACCAAAAACAGCCCCAGAATGCGGAAATGTTTGTGCATTTTCCAATGCGCAAAGATACGAAAAAAAGCCGAAAACGAGTAACCGCTTCGGCTTATTTTTTTTCAACAGGTGTACGACGAAGTGCGGATTAGTCCTTAATCTCGATGCCAAACAGAGTGTATGTCTTTCCGTCGCGCAATATCAGCACTTGGCCGTTACGGATTATTTTCTGCACGGTGGTGCCGCTGGCGTTTGACTTGCTGGGGTCTAATGCCGTGGTTGTGCCTTCGTCGAACCATGCTGTAACGCTGACATTGCCAGCAGGCATGACAAATTGGTTGTTGGTTACAGCAACCAACTCATCGCTATCGAAAACGAACAGTTGGCTCAACACAAAACCTTGTTCGGGCAGAATTTCCAAGGTTATGAGGTCGTTTATTTTTGCTTGCGCTGGATTGGCCACGACGGTTCCATTGCTGGTCGGCTCAATGGTTATTGTGTAATATATAGGTCGGAATTTGGCGTAGATGGACACATCGCTTGCAGGCATCTTGAATCGCCCATCTGTAACCGTGAGCCGCGAACTGCCGTTCAGCACTATCAAATTGTCGAGTTCGTAGCCCAAGTCGGGTTCGATTTCTATCGTAACGCTGTCGCCTTCGTTGGCAGTTGGCTGCGCCGAAACTGTGCCGTGCGTCGATGGATTGACGGTGATGGTGAGTATTCTTGCCCAAACTACCGACACGGTAACATCGCCAGCGGGCATGACAAATGTGCTGTCGGTCAGCGTAATCTCCGTTTCGCCCTGCCAAACATGTATCTCTGTGGCGGCGTAGCCCATTTTGGGAACGACGGTTATTTTTATTTTGTCGTCGATGTGGGCTATGGCCTGACTTGCCGAAACGCTACCTTTTGCCTCGTCCGATTCGATGGTGATGCTGTAGTCGATTGGTGCAAAAATGGCGGTAACCTTTATGTCGCTTGCTGGCATTGTCAGTTGCGAATTGTTTATTTCGATGGGCGTGCCGTCTTGCTGCTCTGCCGAAAGTTGGCTCAATTCGTAGCCGGCGGCTGGTGTGGCGGTGAGCGTAACGGTTTCGCCTTCGATGGCGGTGCTATTGCCGAGCAAGTTGCCTTTCCCTTCGATGTTTTTGCCGATTGTGTACAAACGCTGGCAGGCGACTTTGATGACCACAGGCGAGGCTGGCATGGTGAATTTGAACTCCTCACTTCCGTGTGTGGCAATTTGCGAACCATCTATGGTCTCGACCTCTGTTTTGATCACTTTGTAGTTTTCGTCGTGGAGGATATAGAGGCCTACAGAAACATTCCCATGCAATTCAAAATACCATGAATGATCAGTGCCAGAGGAGTGTATAATTGTGATTTGGGCGTTCTCTGCAATACTCTTGTATTGGTAGAGTACATTGTCGTCTTCGGTAACGATGGCTACTAAATTCATAGTTGTGGGTGCATCGGTTGGCACAAATAGCACCGACACGGTAACATCGCCATTGGGCATGGCAAATTCGTTGCTTGTGATGGTCGTTGTTTGGTTGCCGCTTTTCAGCGAGATGATTCCTACCTTGTAGCCGTCGTCAGGTTTTATGTCCAATGTAACGGTTTCGCCTGCTGGGAACTCGGTTCCCGATACCGACACGGTGCCGTGGCTGGTTTGGTCGATGTGGACCGAGCCATACGCTATAATCTGCCGAATGGCCAAAAGATATTCATTGACATGATACTGTATCAAGTTTACCGACTCTTTTTGGAAATCGCAATAATAGTATATGGTGCCTGCGGTAGGTGTTGATGACCAGTAAAAGCCCGCTGTGCCCACATTCGATGATGTGGGTAAGCTGGAGTCGTACGATTCGCCCGCAAAAGGCAGGAACACGGCGCCAGCAGTTTGCAGTTGCGCAAATTGGGCGGCGGTATAGTTGTTGCTAGCATACACGCTGGCCTGAAATGTTGCTGTGTTGCCGTTGTAGCCGCCTTGGCTGATTAGCGTTACAGAAAGTCCTGTCGGTGTCTGAAAGTTTTTGGGCAACAGCATGAAGCCGTAAACATCGTTTACTTTGGCCATGGTCCAAGGGTAGTTCTGAAACAGATATCTCCATTCGTCGATGGACGGTGTGCGCCATTTGTATTCGCAGAAATTGAGTTCGCCCAAATTGCCGCGCAGCAAATCGCGTTTTCCAGTTGCCGTGCCAAGGTAATCGTATTGGTTTGTGGCTGGCGCATAGACATTTGTTGTGGGGTTATAGATGAGGTTGCCCGTTGCAAAAGCGATTTTTGTCCCATCGCTCAACTCAAATTTGGCAGGAAGTGGTTTAAGGTTCGCTTGGTCGTCTTGTACGAGCCGCACATAGTAGCCCATGTAGCGGTTGGCCGATGCGCCAAAGTTCGCACTTGTCTTTCCGAATTGAATGTGTTTGGCTTGTGTGGTACCTTGTGCGCTGGCCGACCAATAGTAGCCGTCGCCCGATGTGGTTACGGTTGTGCCGTTGCGGTAGCCACACGGCAGGAACACAACGCCTAGGTTTTGCAGTTGCGCAAACTCGGATTCGGTGTAATTGTTTGCATTGTCGAGCGTATATGTTTTCGTGCTTTCGGTCAAACTCCCTGTGCCAATGATATTTACGGTAATGCCCGATGGCGCAGAAAATCCGTCGGGAAGTAAGATAAATCCGAGCGTGCCAGCCACCTGCCCTACCGTCCAGCGGGTGTGTTTGAACAGATATTGCCACTCATCAGATGTGAGCGTGCGCCACTGTTTGGCGGTGTTGCCGCCATTGCTGATGGCGTTGTCGCCCCATTCCGAAAAGTTTCCGCTGAATAGTGTGTTGTCGGTCGATATGCTTGCGCCCCATTGCGCAACGGAGTTGGCATCGCTGCTCCAACCGAAGAGGTCTATCGTGTCGGCCAGTGCGCCATCGCTGATGTTGGCGTTGCCGATGGCGTTGTATTGTCGTTCGGCAAACGACCATGTGTTGCTACTCCGGGCGTATTGCAGGTTGCCTTTCGAAAAATAGACATATTTTCCGTCGGCCACTTTGAATTTCGCAGGCAGCGAGCCTAATTGCCGTGCTTGCAGACCACAGGCCGTCAAGCCCATGATTGCCAAAACGATGATTTTTTTCATAAAAAAGTCTTTTTTTTGCCGATTGGCGATTTTTCTACTTAAAAAAACTGAAATGCACATTGCCGTAGTTGCGATGCTCGACAAAGTGCGGATGTGTGTCGAAAGTGTTGTTTTTGCCGTGTTCGAGTACAAAAACGCCGCCCATGCGCAGTCGATTTTTTGCAAAAATGCGGTCGGGAATGGTGGCGATTTCGGGCATTTGGTAGGGCGGGTCGGCAAAGATAAAATCGAACATTTCGGCGTTCACATCGAGAAAGCGGAACACATCGCTGCGGTAGATGCGCAGGTTGTCGATGTGGAGTTCGGCGGCCGTTTTTTTGATAAAGGCGATGTGGCGTTCGCTCATCTCCACGCCGCTCACATGCCTGCAACCGCGCGACACGCACTCGAAACTGATGCTGCCCGTTCCCGAAAAAAGGTCGAGTGCGGTGGCATCGTTCAGGTCGAGATAACCCGCCAGCACATTGAACAGGCTCTCTTTGGCAAAGTCGGTGGTTGGGCGCGCCGTGATGTTGCTTGGCGGTGTCAAATGCCGTCCCCTGAATTTTCCGCTAACAATACGCATATCCCGAAATGAATAATGAACAATGAACAATGAATAATGAACAATAAAAGTGCTACGGTTGGTTGGTGCGGTAATACAGCAAATAACGCCACTGAATTTTTAATTAGATAATTGGAAATTAAGAAATTGGGTAATTAAATAGTCTATATTCTATGTTCTTAAAATCTTTCTTGCGACTTGCTTCTTGCTACTTGCTACTATCAAAAAACGCCGACTGCGACTGGCACAATCAGCAATTTTTTGTATTGATGAGGAAATTCAGATTTTTATTCCCAGTTGCCAGCGTTGTTGTTCGGTTCTTGTATCGAGCCAACTTTCAAGCCAGGATATTTTTCGAGTTGTTTTTTCTCGTCTTTCAAGTTTATCAACTCTTGGCGGTCGAGGTCGCTCAGGTACATATCGTATGGGGCGCGCGCCTCGAACAGCGGAATGACAATGCCCGACGCAGCATTGGTGTGCGAGGCCGTTTCCATCTCGAATTTTTGTCCGTTGGAGAAAGGCACAACCACGATTTGGTCGATTTGATCCTCTTTCAAGTCGTTAGCAAAGAGGCTTTCGTAAACGCTCACATACGATGTGTCGCGGCGGAAACCTTCGAGGCCATTGGCGGCAATCTCTTTTTTGTTGCCCGATTTCACAATTTTCAGGGCTTTGGCTTCGGTAAGGCCGTTTTGCAGTTGTTCGTCGGTGAGCGTGCCTTCTTTCAGCACAACGGGCATTTTGCCATTTTTGATGAAATCGACGAGTGTGTCGCAACTGGCGGTGTAGTGGCCGTTTTGGTCTTTGAACTCGATTTGCGCTTTGCGTATGTTTATCAGTCGCGCAATGACGGCCTTTTCGCGGGCGGCGCGTATGTTGTCGAAACGAATTGGCGTAATGATGCTCATCACGCAGATGTAGGCCAAAAAGGCGATGGCAATCACGAGTGTGATTCTGATGGCGTGTTTCATATTCGGTAGTTTTTTGTGGTTTGTTTATAAAAATAGAGTGTGCAAATATACAAAATTTTTATCGTTCGACAATTTTTTTTCGATTTTGTTCATCAAAGTTTATCAAAAGGTGAGTTCGCCAGCACCTTGGCGTGTAATTTGCGGTTCGTCGCCAGTGCAATCGACTATAGTCGAAGCCGTTGTGCCGCCTGTGCCGCCGTTGATGATGATGTCGGTCATGTGGCCATATTTTTCTTGCAGCAGTTCAGGGTCGGTTTCGTATTCCGATAGTTCGTCGTCCTTGATAGAGGCGGTCATCAGTGGGTTGCCGAGAGCAGCGGTGATGGCACGCACAATGTTGTTGTCGGGTATGCGTATGCCGATGGTTTTGCGGTCTTTGAAGAGTTTTGGCAGTCGATTGCTCCCCGGCAAAATGAATGTGAATGCGCCAGGCAGATTCTGTTTCAGCAGTTTGAATGCGCTATTGTCGATGCGGGCGTATTCGCTCACGCTGCTAAGGTCGTGGCAGACAATGGCGAGTTGCGCTTTGCGTGGGTCGAGGCCACGGAAACGGCAAATTTTTTCGATGGCGCGCGGTTGGTACATATCGCAACCGATGGCATAAACGGTGTCGGTTGGGTAGATGATGATGCCACCGTTGCGCAGTATTTCGGCGATGTGCGCAATGATTTTCGGGTTTGGATTTTCGTTGTAGAGTCGAACCATTTCGTGCGTTTGGTGGTTATTTGTAGCGGATATTGTCGATGAGTCGGATTTTGCCACAATAGACTGTAACACAGCCCACAATGTAGTCGGCATCGTCCCATTTTTCGACCGATTGCAGTGTGTTGCCGTTCACGATGTCGAAATACTCCACATCGAGGTTGTCTTTGCGGTTGATGGCTGCCACCACAGCGTCGTGCAGTTCGTGTACCGTGGTTTCGAGGGCAAATTGCGTGCTCTCTTTCAGCACGGCGGATATGTGTGTGGCGGTTTGTCGCTGTTCGGGCGTGAGCAGGGCGTTGCGGCTGCTGAGTGCAAGTCCGCTCGGTTCGCGTACAATGGGACAGCCCACTATTTCGATGGGAAAATTCATCACCTGCACCATGCGCCGTATGATGGCTAATTGCTGAAAATCTTTTTCGCCGAAATAGGCTTTGTCGGGCTGCACAAGGCGAAACAGTTTGCTCACCACCTGCACCACACCATTGAAATGTCCCGGGCGGAATTTGCCCTCCATCACTTGGTCGAGACCGCCAAAATCGAACGCAAACGGCGTAGCCATCTCGGCGGCATCGTACATCTCGTCGGGCGTCGGGGCGAACAGATAGGCGCACCCCACCGATTCGAGCAGATGCGCGTCGGCATCGAGCGTGCGTGGGTAGTTGGCAAGGTCGTTTTTGTCGTTGAATTGCGTGGGATTGACGAATACGCTCACAAAACAGCGGTCGTTTTCGGCCACGGCTCGGCGCACAAGCGTCAAATGACCATCGTGCAGCGCGCCCATCGTCGGCACAAAACCGATGCGCAGCCCCGTTTTTTTGCAGTCGGCCACACACTGGGCAAGTTCGTTTTTGGTAGTGATAATTTGCATGGCAAAAAAGTACTCGAAAAATCGTGCAAAGTTAGCAAATAAAACGAATATCGTGAAATTTAGTAGTAAAATTTGCTATTTTTGACGCTTTTCGTTGTTTTGTTGTGGTGTTAGTTGGTGCTAATTTGCAAAAAATCTTGTACTTTTGCAGCGCGAAATAAACAAAAAGTATCACAAAATTCAAAAAGTGTTATGGAAACTCAAAAAGTGATAGATAATTTGCAGCGTCGTTTCCCGAACGAACTCGAATATATTCAGGCGGTGCGCGAGGTGCTGACTTCGATTGAAGGGGTGTATAATCGGCACCCAGAATTTGAGCGCGCCAACTTGATTGAACGCCTCTGCATTCCCGACCGCATCATTTCGTTCCGCGTCAATTGGGTGGACGACCAAGGGCGTGTGCAGACCAACATGGGCTACCGCATACAGCACAACAACGCCATCGGCCCTTACAAAGGCGGTATGCGTTTTCACGCGTCGGTTTGTCCGTCGATTCTGAAATTTTTGGCGTTTGAACAGACATTCAAAAATGCGCTTACCACGCTGCCGATGGGCGGTGCCAAGGGCGGTTCCGACTTTTCGCCGCGCGGCAAATCAAACGCCGAAATCATGCGTTTTTGCCAAGCGTTGGTGCTGGAACTTTGGCGCAATATCGGCCCCGATACCGATGTTCCTGCGGGCGACATCGGCGTGGGCGGACGCGAGGTGGCCTATATGTATGGTATGTACAAAAAATTGGCACGCGAAAACACTGGCACATTCACGGGCAAAGGCATCGAGTTTGGCGGGTCGCTCATTCGTCCCGAAGCCACAGGCTATGGCAACATCTATTTTCTGATGAATATGCTGAAAAGTCGTGGAATCAGCGACCTGAAAGGACAAACCGTCTGCATTTCTGGGTCGGGCAATGTGGCTACCTACACGGCCGAAAAAGTGCTTCAAATGGGCGGTAAAGTGCTGACTATGAGCGACAGCGACGGCTACATCTACGACCCCGACGGCATCGACCGCAAAAAGTTGGATTATATTTTCGAACTGAAACAGGTTTACCGCGGCCGCATTCGCGAATATGCCGAAAAATTTGGCTGCAAATATGTGGCTGGCGGTCGTCCGTGGCGCGAAAAATGCACCATTGCACTGCCTTCGGCTACACAGAACGAGTTGAACGGCGACGATGCGCGCGCACTGGTTGCCAATGGAGTGATTGCCGTTTCGGAGGGTGCCAATATGCCCTCAACGCCCGAAGCAATCAAGGTTTTCCAAGAGGCGAAAATTCTCTACGCGCCAGGCAAGGCGGCCAACGCTGGCGGCGTGTCGGTGTCGGGTTTGGAGATGACGCAAAACGCCATGCACATCAGTTGGAGCAAGGACGAGGTGGACGACAAACTCCGCCAAATCATGGGCGACATCCATGCGCAGTGCGTCAAATACGGCACGCAACCCGATGGTTCGGTCGATTATGTGAAAGGCGCAAACATCTCCGCCTTCATGAAAGTGGCCAAAGCCATGATGGCGCAAGGAATCGTTTAAGTGAATTAGGAGTGAGGAGTGAGGAGTGAGGAGTGATGCGGCGAAGCCGCAATTTCAAATTTTATTTGATTTTTGCTCCGCTCGGCATTGTCCAAACAAGTTTGGCACTGCGCTCGCTTATCGCAAAAAATCAGAATTTCAAATTTCAAATTGTAGGGACGCACCGAGTGCGTCCGAAAATATAGAACATAGAAAATAGACTTTTTAATTTGAAGATTGCGGCACTTTGGAATGCAAAAATTCATAATTCTAAATTCAAAATTCTTAATTAAGAAAGGCTTTTCCCCTTTGGGGAAAACGGGAAAAGAGACCACTGCCAAAAAAAATAACAATGAATAATAAACAATGAATAATAATTTCGGCTTTCGGATACCGATAACCTGAAACTTGAAACCTGAAACTTGCAAACTCCGACCAATGCGTTAAACTTATCAACTCATCAACTTAATTCCAAAATGAACTACGAACTTGAAATGAAGGTGCGCGATTACGAGTGCGATTTGCAGGGCATTGTGAATAACGCCAATTATCAGCACTATTACGAACATACGCGCCACGAATTTTTGACGGCGCACGGCATCAGTTTTGCGCGTTTGCACGACGAAGGGCTCGATTTTGTGGTGGCGCGCCTCGAAATATCGTTCAAAGCGCCGCTGCGCTCGGGCGACCGATTTTTGTCGGTGATGGAACTCGAACGCGACCGCATAAGATATGTCTTTCACCAAAAAATTTACCGCCTGCCCGAACGCACCCTATGCAATGTGGCGCGCGTCGATTGCGTCGCCCTCGACCACGGACAACTCACACGCAATTCGCGCATCGACAAGATATTTTTTTCAGAATAGGTGAGAGGTTATAGGTTATAGAATAAAGAGTAAGGAGTAAGGAGTAAAGACAAAAGACTTTTTTATTTGAAAATTTGAAAATTGCTGCGTTCTTGAACGCGAACAATTCATAATTCTAAATTCAAAATTCTTAATTAAAAAAAGGCTTTTCCCCCTATCGGGGGAAACGGGAAAGGGAGCTACGACCAAGAAAATGAATAATTAACAATGAAAAATGAATAATAATTTCCAAATAACCAAATCCGCAAATAACCAAATCAACAGTTCAACGCTTCAACAATTCAACAATTCAACAGTTCAACAAAACTTTTAACTTTACACACTTTCAACTTTACACACTTTCAACTTTACACACTTTCATACTTTCAAACTTTCAAACTCAAAAAAAATGAAATACATCGGAGCACATGTGAGCGCGTCGGGCGGAGTGGAAAATGCGCCGTTGAATGCGCACGCCATTGGCGCAACGGCTTTTGCGCTCTTCACCAAAAATCAACGGCAGTGGTTTGCAACTCCGCTCACCGACGAATCGGTGGCGCTGTTCAAAGCACGCTGCGCCGAATATGGCTACACCGCCCAGCAGATTTTGCCGCACGACAGTTACCTCATCAATCTCGGCTCGCCCGATGCCGAAGGCTTGGAAAAATCGCGCAAATCGTTTATCGACGAGATGACACGCTGCGCACAACTCGGACTCGACCGTCTGAATTTCCACCCGGGCAGCCACCTCAACAAGGTTTCGGAGCGCGACTGCTTGGCACGCATCGCCGAATCGATAAATTTGGCACTGCAAAAGACGCAAGGCGTTACCGCAGTGCTCGAAAATACGGCTGGCCAAGGCTCGAATGTCGGCTTTCGGTTCGAACATCTGCGCACCATCATCGACCAAGTGGACGACCAAAGCCGCGTGGGCGTTTGCATCGACACAGCGCACACATTTGCAGCGGGTTACGACATCGCCACACCCGAAGGGTTCAAATTTGTTTTCGACGAATTTGAGTCTATTATCGGGTTCGATTATCTGCGTGGAATGCACCTCAACGACTCGAAAAAAGCGTTGGCATCGCGCGTCGATAGGCACGAGTCGTTAGGGCAAGGGCTGATTGGCAACAAACTGTTCGAGATGATTGCCGCCGACTCGCACTTCGACAATATGCCGCTGATTCTCGAAACGCCCGACGAGGCGCGCTGGCCCGAAGAAATTGCGTGGTTCAAAAGCAAAATGGCGGCGCAATGAAAAAAAAGTTTCTCACACATTGGTTTTTTGCCAAACGCAATGTAACATTTGCAACGCAAATGCTCGCCAAACCCAACAATGCGTGGACGGCGCTCGCCGAAATCGACGAACGCACGGCGGCGCGGTTTGTCTATTTTTTTGCAGCCTGTTGCGCTGTCGCCAAATTTTTCGGCTTTTGGATTTTCGACGATGGCACATTTCCCGTGGCGTTGCTGGCGGCCTCGTTTCGTGCGCTGGCTCTGCTCACCGTTTGGTGGCTTTCGTTGCGCTATCTGCCCACGCTGGCCGTTCGGTTGTTCAAAGTCGATATCCCGCCGCGCGAAACCGCTCTGCTTGCGGCTTTTGGGCTGCTGCCCGTCTTTGTTGTCTATCTGATTTTGGCGTTCACCTCGGCATCGTTTCTCTATTTTTTGGCGTTGTACAACTACATTATTTTGTATGGCGGCGTGGGCGTGCTGCTCGATACCGATGAGCGTACACGCGGGCGTTTGGCGCAAATGGTGGCCGTTTGGCTCTGGGCGTTGCCGCTGGCCATCGAGTGGCTTTTGCGCCTGCTTGTACCAAATGCGCCGTTGTAAAAACTGTTTTTCAGAAAAAATAGTTATCTTTGCACCCGAATATACCGCCGACTGTGGCACGAAAATCGTTTGTCATATTATTCGCATTATTGGCACTTTGCAGTTGCTCGAAAAACGACTTCAAGGTGTGGAAAAACTTGAACACCGATAAAATCGAGCGCATCAAAGCCGATAGCGCGGACTATTACAAAGTATCGCCGTCGGGCGTGCTGTATCATGTTATCGATTCGGTTTATCACACGGGTTATGTGCCAAAACCAGCCTCGTCGGTGCGTGTAAAATACACAGGTTGGCTCATCGATGGCACCAAATTCGAATCGTCGAACGACACTACAGTGTGGTTCTATGTCGGCGGACTGGTGCAAGGCTGGCAGGAAGCACTCTGCATGATGACCGACGGCGAGCATTGGCGTATCTACATTCCCTACGATTTGGGCTACGGCAGCGCAGGATCGACTGGTGCTGATGGTAACTTTCTGATTCCGCCCTATTCCACGCTGATTTTCGATTTGGAACTGGTCGAGGTGATTAACAATTGAAATCCTTTGCAATGAAACGAACAGCATTGATAGTGGTTTTGGCTTTGTGTGCGATGGCAGCCGCAGCGCAACGCTTGGGCGGCGTGGCTGGCTACCAACTGTCGTGGGGCTTCAATTCCACTACCAGCGATGTGGTCAATTTCGGTGCAACGCCAGGCTCTGGCTTTTTGGTGGGCGTGCTGTTCGATTGGGACATCACCAACCGCTGGGGCATCGAGGCGGCGGCCACCTACAACTTGCGCACGACAAAATATCGCCTACAACTGACTGAAAAACAAGGACTTGATACAGCGAACATTTTCAAACGCCAACTCTATTTTCTCAACATTCCAGTGCATGCCTATGTCAATTTTCCGTTCAAAAAATGGACGCTGGCACTCTATTTCGGCCCTTCGTTCAATGTGGGGCTGCACGGCAAAGACATTGCGTGGCAGGACACCGAATGGCAGAAACCTGTGATGCTCGAAGATGATAAAATTTTCGGCAGCAAAAACGAAGGGCGGCTCTATCGCTTCGAAATCGGTGCAGAAATCGGTCTGCGCTTCAAATACCGCAACTATTCGTGGTCGATGGGCTATCATCACGGCTTCAACAACCTTGCCAAAGACGACGACTTCGACTGGACGCTCACCCTCCCCGCCAACACGAAAAAACGCGTTACCATGGGCGAATTCAATGTGTCGTTTGCCTACCTCTTCGACTTGAAGCGGTAAAATGACACTCCTCCCTATAAGTGTTATGACTCACAAAAATCCGCTGCACGCGTGCGTGCAACGGACTCACCAAACAATAACCTAATAACTGAAAAGTCGGTCGTTTAAGGAAACGATTTGAAGACTTTTCACTTATAGCACTGCAAATATCGTGCCAAACAAAAGAGTCCCGAACAAAAAAATCGGGACTCTTGTCTGTTTTTGCCTGAAAAACGCCTTATTTCACATTCTGTTTCAGCGAGTCGGAGATGAGTTTTTTCAGTTCCAACACGCGCTCTTGCGTGGCATTGCGCTTTTCGGGTTTGTACATGTTGCTGTATTCGGTTTTCACCAGTTTGAACTGCATATTGTCCAAATCGGAGGCGTTGCCTTTTATCTGCAAAGCCAAGCGCACAGGCGCAAGTGTCTCGATATGAGCGTTGTAGTTGTTGCTCAAGTCGTAACGCCCCGACACCACAGCCGAATACTTGTCCATCGACATGACGAACGGATAGAGATCGACCTCGTCGCGGAAAACGGTGGCTTCGACGCTGATGCTATCGACCAAATTGCGCGTTTTGCGGCTGAACATGAGCGGTTTAGCAATTTTTCCGAATGTCTCGCTGTCGAGCAGCACCAAATTCTTGCCTTCGATGGCTGCCGCGCCACGCAGGGTCGAAAATTTGATGTCGTAGTTCGATTTCAGGTAAGTTTCGGCGGCCAAATGGAACTGCGCACTTCCCTCGAACGATTTGAGCATGGGGAAGATGGTGTCGATGTCGGGCACCATGTGTATCAACTGCTTGATGTCGATGTTGAGCAGGTGAAAATCGAGCCCAGCAAAGAGGTGGTTGCGCCGCTCGCTGCGGTACATGGCCGTGAGTTGCATTTCGGCGGCATCGCAGGTGAAGCCCATCTGTTCTAGCACCACCATGCCGTCTTTCACAGTAACTTTTCCGCCGATATTTTGCAGATTATTGCCCGCAAAAAGTGCATTTTTGATGTGCGTATTCAGCACCACATCTACGCCTTTGGGCACCATAAACGGATCGTCGTCGGTGGCTGGAGCAGCGGTGGCAGTGGCGGTTTTTGTTTCGGCGGATACCGTGTCGGTTTGTCCGAATCCGCTCACCAAATCCAACAGTTGGTCGATGTCGGTTTGAGTCGAAACGAAGTTAAATTCGCCCTCGAGCAGGCCGTCGCCTTTCATAAATTTGCGTATGTTGCGCGCCTCGCCAGCAAGTTTGAAATCGGAGCGATCGATGATGATGCGGCTCTCTTCGATATTGAAATTGCGCGGCGTGAAAGCAAATTTGATGGCTGGAATCTGTATGGTCGGTGCCACGCCATCGAGCCGCAGTGCGCCATCGTTGAAATCGACTTTGAGCGTCGGATTCCATTTCAGATAGGCGTTTTCCTGCGTTTCGTCGTAGGTGGTCGAAGCCGATATGTTCAGATATTTCGTGTCGATGTCGAGTGCCGAACCCATGCGTGCGCGAAGCGTTTCGCTGCTGTAGTTGCAGCGCAGGCGCGGCTGTTTTTGGTTGCGGCGACTTGGCGAAAGCGTTACCGAGCCTTTCGGCGCAACGATGTCGGCCTCGATGGTGTCCATGTGTGCGGTCAGTCGCTGCATATCGAAATTGCATTTGGCAGAGAGCATTTTTGTCGTGTCCAGCGGATTCGACGCAATGAGTTCGATATCGGCATCGGTGAGCGCAGCATCGAGCGTGCCAACCATTTCCGCTTTCAAATCGGGCGATTTTATGCGCGCCTGCAACAGCCCTTTGAAACCGTCGGTCGGCTTGTAGGGCAGGGCGATATCGACCGCCAATTGCGGCGCACGAACCAGCAGACTGTCGTCGTAAACGGCCTCTAAATCGCTGAAAGTCAGCGTGCCATTGGCCACAATTTTTTCGAGTTTCAACGCCGTTACATCGTCGAGCGCAAATTTGGCGTGCAGGTCGGCTTTGGTGCGGCCTTGCAGGGTCAAATTCAGACTGTCGGGCAAAATCGGGTCGAGTTCGGGCAGATTTACATCGGCTTTCAGACGCACATCGCAGCGCAGATTGCCGAGCAGGTCGGCTGCCGTGCCTTCGGCTTCGAGGGCGCAACTGCCAGTTTTGGCTTGCAAGCGCGTGATAGTGGCGTTGCAGTGGCCGCCGTCGTTCAGGTCGAGATTGGCCGACACTTTGGCCGCCACATCGTGCAGTTTGTATGGCACACCATCGACCGCCACGCGCCCTCGGTTCAAATCGACTTTGGCAGCGATTATCGGCAGGTGATTTTCGTTGTAAACGCCCGACACACGGCCGCTCAGCAGAGCGTCGCCAGCCCCAATTTCGATGCCGTCGAGCAGGTGGGCATAGGCATCGGGAACGAGCGTGAGCAGTTTTGGCAGGTGCCACTCGTTGGTGCCGAAAGCGATATCCATTTTGATGTCGTCGTCGCACTTTTGCGCCCAGCCATTGAGCGTGATTTCGTGATTTTCGAGCGAAATTTTGGCCTTATCGAGTTGCGCATAGAGCGTTTCGATGTTCGCCTTGAACGGCACAGCGAGGCTGATATTGGCCTTTTTGAGCAGTTGGTCGCCGCCCAGCGCAAAATCGACCTGTTGCAAATCGGCCGTTACATCGCCAAACGCCTCGCTACCGAGCAGATCGGCTTTGGCGCGCAGGTCGAACTCGGGCAAACGCGCCTCGATTTGCGTAGAATCGGTAGCAGCAAACGCCACATTTTCGAGGCGGAGATGCGCCTGCGCCGTCGATCCATCGTCGGCCAAACGCCCCAGCAGCCCCAGCCCGACATTGTCCACCGCAGCACGCAGGTGCGCCTGATTGTCGATGTAAGAAACGCGCAAGTTGTTCACTTTCAGCAGATTCACCTTCAGCACATCGAAAGGCAACACCGTGGCTGTGGTATCGGTTGTGGTGTCGGTTGTCAGCACCACATCGTAGTTGGCACGCCCCGCACTATCGATGTAGATATTGGCATAGCCGCCATCGAGCAGCACATCTTCGACCAGCAGCGCATCTTCGGTGAGAAAAACCCACGCATCGACCGTTGCCACGAGCGACGAAACCTGCGCCAGCGTGTCGCTTGGTGCGCCCGCCATCGGATTGCGCAGGCAAACATTGTTGAGGCGCACGCCAAACTGCGGAAAAGTGCTGAAAAAAGTGAGGTCGGCCTCGTCGATAGAGGCATCGCAGGTTACGAACTGCGGCAGATAACTGCGCACAATGGGCGTGAGCCGCGCGGGTGTGAACACCACATAGCACGCCACGCACACTGCCACCAGCACTGCCACCACAAGCGATAGCAGCGTCCAGCCGACAATTTTAAGTGCTTTCTTCATGACTACGCCAATGGGTTAATTTGCTCTAGTAAATGTGCGACTACTGTAATTGTCCTCGTAACTGAGCGTTGTCGAAGTCAGTTTTGTAACGGTGTAAACTTTTGGGATTGGTTCTCCCATTTCACCTTGAAGGGTAATCGTTAGCGTACTTTTTTCGAGCGTCCATGTAAATGGTTGTGCTTGGGCTTCTGTTACCTCGCCATCGTCCCATGTAAAACCATTTACTCTTACGACAGAACCAGTGTAGCGAGTAAAGTCAGAGTAACTCGCTTCAAAACGATAACAATCAAATCCAGCAGTGATTAGTGAAGGGCGTTTCCAAGTGCCGATGAGCAGCGTTTCGTCGAAATTTTCTTTTTGGCAACTTGCCAAGCCAAGGGCCATGACGCACAATACGCCGAGAGCCCAGATGAATGTTGATTTTTTCATAGTAGTATGTTTTATTGATTTCAGATTTCAAATTTCAGATTTCAGATTATCGTCGAATCGTCTATGTTCTATGCTCTATGCTCTCTAACCTCTAACCTCTAACCTTTCATTCTCAATTTACACAATGTTTTCTTCAAATTCAGCTATCCATTGTTTTACTTTCTCTTGTAGCAGGTTTTTATCTGGCAAATATAATTGATAGGCAGACGCATAAACATGAGAATCTTGTGGCAAAGTTAATTCCACAAGTGCATCGTTTTTGCTTTCGCAAAGCAATATGCCAACTGTTGGTTTTTCAAAATCTTGTTTTACATAGCGGTCGTAATAGTTGACATACATTTGCATTTGTCCAAGATCCTGATGCGAGAGTTTGTCTGTTTTTAGGTCGATAAGCACATAGCATTGTAACAATCTGTTGTAAAACACCAAATCTACATAGAAATTTTGTTCATCAAATGTAAAACGCTTTTGTCGTGCTTCAAACAAAAATCCTTTTCCTAGTTCGAGCAGGAATTGTTGCATTTTGTTGATGATGGCATTTTCCAATTTTGATTCTGAATATGAAACATCAGGCTTCAATCCCAAAAATTCCAAAGTTAATGGATTTTTGATAATGTCAGAAGGCTTTTCTATGGTTTGCCCTTCTTGGGCTAGACGCATTACTTCGTCTTTGTTGCGGCTAAGAGCCAATCTTTCGTAGAGGCTACTGCCAACTTGACGACTCAATTGCCTTTTCGACCACTGTTGCTGAATGCACTCTATTTCGTAAAAAGACCTTGCATCGGAATTTTCGATGCGCATAAGGACAAGGTAGTGAGACCAAGAAAGCTTAAATGGTTGATTTCCAGTTGTATGCGAATTTGCTAACCAGTGGTTAGCATTTTTTGGTGAATCCATTACTACTCTTGTCGCATATTTCACATAGAATTGTCTAATGTTTCGAATATTGGGGTATGACCAACCTGCACCATAGCGATTGGTTAGTTTGTTTGATAGTGCAATCAAAACTTGTTTTCCATATTCTGCGCGCAATTGCCCCTGTTGTTCATACTCTACAATATATTTGCCAATGAAGTATTTTGTGTAAACTTCAGCAGTATTCGCTACAGTTTTAACATACGACCTAGCCTGCTCGATAAGAAAAGAAACCTGACCGAACAATTCATCGATATTATCATCTGTTCTTTCGTGTATCTTAGTCGTCATGTCCTAGTTGTAAAGTAGGCAGAAAAGCACAATATTCAAATCGCAAAGGTAGTGAAAATTACTCATGTGGCAAAAATTGCAAAAAAATGTGGTGCGAGGAAATGGTTTTCCGAGAAAAAATTGTATTTTTGCAGCCTAAAAATCAGCAAAAATTATGGGAAGAGCATTTGAATTTCGCAAAGCACGCAAATTTAAGCGTTGGGGCAACATGGCGCGCACTTTCACGCGCATTGGCAAAGAGATAACTATAGCCGCCAAGGCGGGCGGTGCCGATCCTTCGGGTAACCCGCGTCTGCGCGCACTGATGGCGACCGCCAAAAAGGAGAATATGCCGAAAGAGAATGTCGAACGCGCCATCAAAAAGGCTTTCGATAAGGATTTTTCGGACTACAAAGAGATGAACTACGAGGGCTATGGGCCGCACGGCATCGCCATCTTTGTAGAGACCGCCACCGACAACACCACACGCACCGTGGCCAATGTGCGCAGTTATTTCACCAAACACGGCGGTTCGCTCGGCACCACGGGCAGCCTTGCGTTTATGTTCGAACACAAATGCGTGTTCCATGTTACACGCAAGCCCGACATTGCGATGGACGACCTCGAATTGGAACTCATCGACTATGGTGTGGACGAGGTGGTCGAAGATGGCAACGAAATTGTGATTTATGGCGAATTTGCGCAAAACTCCAACATTCAGAAATACTTGGAGAGCAACGGTTTTGAAATCACCAGCAGCGAATTTGTGCGCATTCCGAACGACCTAAAAACACTGACTGCCGAGCAGCGCGAATCGGTGAACAAACTCATCGAAAAGTTGGAAGAGGACGAAGATGTGCAGAATGTATTCCACAACATGGCCGAACCCGACGAGGACGAGGAGTAGTTTTTTTTATTGGGAGTGAGGAGTGATGCGGCAAAGCCGCAATTTCAAAATTTATTTGATTTTTGCTCCGCTCGGCATTGCTCAAACGAGTTTGGCTCTGCACTCGCTTATCGCAAAAATTCAGATTTCAAATTTCAGAATTTCAAATTGTAGGGACGCACACGGTGCGTCCCTACATTGTCAATTATTGAATCATCGAATCATCGAATTTATCGAATGTCTGAGACGTTCGGCATTTTCAACTTTATAGACTTTCCACTTTATACACTTTATACACTTTCACACTTTCACACTTTCATACTATTTTCGTATCTTTGCACACCATTCATTATCAAAAAAACAAGAAACATTATGCCTACCATCGACGAAATCAGAGCCGACGAGCGCTACTTGAATCTGCTGGCCGAGAAGTTTCCGAACATTTCAGCCGCTACGACCGAAATTGTAAACCTCGAAGCCATTTTGAGCCTACCCAAAGGCACGGAGCATTTCCTATCGGACTTGCACGGCAGTGCCAACGCCTTTATCCACATTGTGAAAAATGCGTCGGGCGTGATACGCCGCAAGGTGGACGACACCTTTGGCGACCGCCTGTGCGAGGAGGAGAAACGCGCCCTCTGCGCCCTCATCTACTACCCCGACGAGCGACTGGCCTACTACCACACGCAGGGTATGGAGATGGAGCCGATTTACCGCACGCGCCTGCAACAGATAGTGGAGGTTACGCGCGCCGTAACGGTGAAATATACGCGTTCGAAAGTGCGCAAAATGCTGCCCAAAGATTTTGCCTATGTCATCGAGGAGTTGCTGCACGAATCGACCGCCGAACCCGACCGCCAGAGTTATTCCAACGCCATCATCGATGCCATCATCGCTACGGGGCGCGCCGAAGGGCTCATCATCGCCATCTGCTATGTGATTCATGGGTTTGCCATCGACACGCTGCACATCGTGGGCGACATATTCGACCGCGGTCCCGGCGCTTGCAAAATCATGGAGATTCTTTCGACCTATCACGATTTCGACATACAGTGGGGCAACCACGACATCGAATGGATGGGCGCAGCCGCTGGCAATTTGGCACTGATAGCCACTGTGTTGCGTGTGTCGATACGCTATGCCAATGTGGAAACACTCGAAGAGGATTACAGCATCAATCTGCTGCCGCTCGCCAATTTTGCCATGGACACCTACGGCAACGACCCTTGCACCGTGTTTCAGACAAAAGATTTCGAAAACAATCCGCGCCTGACACGCTCGGCTGGTTTGATGGCCAAAATGCACAAAGCCATCAGCATCATACAGTTCAAACTTGAAGGGCAGATTATTCAGCGCAATCCCGACTACCAGATGGACGACCGCCTACTGCTCCACCTCATCGACAAGGAGCGCGGCACCATCACCATCGATGGCAAAGAATACGAACTGCTCGACAAAAATCTGCCTACGCTCGACCCTGCCAATCCCTATGCGCTGTCGGCCGAAGAGCAACAACTGGTCGATCAGTTGGCGCGCTCGTTCCGCCGCTCCGAAAAGTTGCAAAAACACCTGCGTTGCCTCTATCAGCACGGATCGCTCTTTTTGGTGCGCAACAACTGCTTACTCTACCATGCCGCCATTCCGCTCGAAGCCGATGGGTCGTTCCAAGCGGTAAAAATCGCTGGCGAAACGCTGAAAGGCCGCGCTCTGATGGAGCGCATCGACCGCGAGATACGCCAAGCCTACTACGCCACACACGATTCGTCCACGCAACAGCGCGCTTTGGACTATATGTGGTACTTGTGGTGCGGCCCCTGCTCGCCGCTCTACAACAAGGACAAAATGACCACTTTCGAACGCTATTTTATCGACGATAAAACGCTCTACAAAGAGACCAAGGGGGCTTACTACGAACTGGCCAACAAGCGCGAAACCTGCTGCAACATCTTGCGCGAGTTCGGTCTCGACCCCGAAAAATCGCACATCATCAACGGCCACATTCCTGTGCGCACACTCAAAGGCGAATCGCCGCTGCGTGCTGGCGGCTTGCGGCTCGTCATCGACGGCGGTTTTTCCAAGCCCTACCAAGCGCAGACGGGCATTGCGGGCTACACGCTCATCTACAACAGCCACGGCATGCAACTTATCGAACACGAGAAATTCGAGAGTCGCGAACAGGCCGTATTGTCGGGTGCCGACATTCACAGCCGCATGCAGTTGGTCGATTTGAGCAAACAGCGCATGCTCGTGCGCGACACCGACCGCGGCAAAGAGTTGGTAGAGCAAGTCCAAAACCTAAAACGCCTACTCTACGCCTACCAACACGGCTTGATAAAAGAAAAATTGGCAAGATGCTGATTTAGTAGCAAGATGTGAGTAGCAAGTAGCAAGAATAGATTTTAAGAACATAGAAGATAGAACATACCCGTTGGCGGAATTAAATAGAGGAGAAAAACAAAGAAAAAACAGATAAAAAAGTTGCACATATCGTTGATTTTCAACAACTTTGCAACATCAAACTAATGCTAACAAAATCTTATGCCAAAATTTGGTACAAAGATAGTAAAAAAAATATACAACGATAAAAAAGGAGAAAAGGCACAAAAAATCCGTTGCATTTAGAAGTTGAATAGTTTCC
>CAVKTI010000017.1:0-37560 GCA_963659365.1 Acutalibacteraceae bacterium
ATTTGCAACAACACCATTCGATGTGATAAAGAACCCTGCATTTTTTTGTATCTGTCTTCCTTCTTTGCTCTCAAAAAGAGCCACAGGCAAACCTTTGTCTTTTAGGCGTTGCACAATGGCAGGACTATGCGTCATCCATACCGCCTTAATCTGTGGGCAATAGGCATTTACATACTCATACAAAGCGCGAGAGTTGTCGGAATAGCGTAATCCGTCCCACGCACCGAATATCCACAGATGTGGGTCGCGCTTGTGCAGGCGTTGTACCCACCAACAGGGCAAAAAGCACAATCCATCAATTGCATGGATTATATCTGCTCCGACTTGTTTTATTGTCTTCATCTGTAACAATACCCCCCACTCACCTCAATCACCGTACCATTGACAAACGCATTATGCAAAAGAAATTTTGCAGTGTCTGCAATTTCTTCAACGTTGGCGAAGCGATGTACGGCTGTTTTTTCATTAATTCTATTTCTAATCTCTACCGGCTTGTTTTTCTGCCATTCTGTTTCAACAAAACCAGGGGCAATCACATTGACCGTCGTACCTGTATTATCGAAATCTTTCACTAAGTTCTGTGCCATTGCGTGCAACGCCGATTTTGTAACTCCGTAGGGCAATGATGTGGCATGGGGCAATATTGCCATCATCGAACCGATGAAAATCAAACGAGAATTGGGCTGGATCTGACTCCACATATCTCGGATGATAAAGAAATGGCTATTGACATTCACCTGCATCATCCGCAACCAATCCTCATCTGTCAATTCTGCCGTTTTTTTTCTGACAGTCGTACCAGCATTACATACAATGCAATGGATTTTCACGTTTTTCAATTGGTTCGTAAAACGATGCACATCAGAGATATTGCTTTGGTCAACCTTTTCAACCGAAAACGAGTCTTGAAATGCAGAGAGTCTTTCTTTCATTTTCTGCGCTGCCAAATCGTCCGACCCATATGTGGCATAGACAAAATAGCCCTCTTTCAGTAGCATCTCCGTTATTGCCAAACCGATGCCTTTCGTGCCACCTGTAACTATCGCATTCTTCATACCCTCACTCATTTAACCACATCTGGATTGGGTTGGTGATCTATTTCACTCATCGTCTCACGATATCTATCCAAAATACTCTGTTTGATACTCGTAGTGGAGGCACCTTCTCCGCGCGGAAAATAGAAGACCGTAACGCCGATGGTTTTCAAATAGTCGTATTTGCCTACCCAATCATCGCCGACCACGAATACATCGATATTGAGTTGCTTGACAATCTCCGTGTGGTCGAGCGTGCGCTGCGGGATGACAATATCAGGGTATTTTAGTGCCTTGATAATGGCTAATCGCTCCTCAAAAGGAATGATAGGCGGTTTCTTATAACTTGCCACCAACTCATCAGTCGAGACACCTACTATCAGCGTGTCGCCCAACCCGCGAGCATATTCAATCATCTTCAAGTGATTGGAATGGAACATATCGAATGTCCCACTCGTATAAACTACTATCTTTCCGTTATACATGGTTTTTGTTATTCTTGTTTCGATCTATCTTCCAATTGTTTACGCTCGCGCACTATTGTATTTGTACTACTTGGCGTAGCGAGTTATTCTTTGTTGTCTATTACCTCCCAATAGCCACCTTTGTCGGGGCCGATGCGGCGGAGGCGACCTTGGGCTTTGAGTTTAGCGATTTGTACTGCTATTGTCTGTCTGCTAACGCCTAATAATTCAGCAACTTTCGTCGTGGAAATATAGGGGTTTTCTTCTAATAGTTTCTGTAAACTTTTCTGTAAACCACTATCAGTTTTCTGTAAACTTTTCTGTAAAGTTGGACCGTTTTTCTCCGACATTTTCTCCGACACATCATCGGGTTTCTCTGAGTTTTCTTGATAGTTTTCTTGATAGTCCTCTTGTTTTTCTTGATAGTCATCCTCCTCCTGAAGCATTTTCACCACCTCCGGATCAGCAGGGAAGATGATTCTTGTAAAGTTTTCTGTAAAGTGAAAACAATCGGGACCGTAGGTTTGGAGAACACGAGGGATGCCAGAGCCGAGCGACTCTACCAGTTCTACATCACGATAAATACGCATCAGTTCTTTATTGCGCGGTATGGATATGCCGCTGAAGAACTCCTCTTTCGTCATTCCTATGGGTAAGCCTCCCATAGAGGTTATCTCTAATCGGTCGGGGAATATCTCAAATTTCGGTGGCACATCAAAGGAGTAATCGTTATGCACAATAGCGTTAATGACGGCTTCGCGCAATGCCACCTTGTTCCAAAGTGGTTTTTCGATACGTTCCATAGGTGTAATGCGGGCCGATACGCGATTTTCGATATCCAATTTCTGCAAAATACTCTTGGTGGCTTTTATCAGCGAGCAATAACCGTATTCATTGTTTTCAATCAAGTTATAGCGGTCAAGACTTCCATACTTTGCTACTTTCATTGAGTTTCCGTTTTCGTCTGCCAGCAGGTATGCCACATAGTTGTATCGCCCATCTTCGGTCTGCAGTTCTAAAGTACGACGAAAATTGTCTGTCAGGCGTTTACCATGTTCGTCGTAGTAAATACGCAGTTGTTCAAAACTCAAGTCTTGGCGTATGGATACTATCCTACCCAACGAATGGCGGGTTCTTGTTGAGAATAGTTTATCAATCTGCACTTGCGGCATGGGCTCGGTTGATGTACCAATACGCATAAAGACACCCTTTGTGGTAAGCCCATATTTGGGCTTATAGTATGGTTTCTCTAATCCTCCGGCTACTATCAACTTGATAACATTATGACCGTCTATTTGCTCTACAGAAATATCGAACAATCCCATAGCCGAAGGTTGTACATTGTTCTTTATGCGGTCCTTTAGCCGCAACATACAATCGTCAGCATTGCTCACACCTACTACCGTACCATTATCGTCAATTCCAATATAAATAGTACCGCCTGTCGCATTTAGAAAGGCTATAACCTCCTTTTCGATGTCCACTTCGGGGGTCAGTTCGCGTTTGAGTTCTATGCGTTCGGTTTCTGTCATTATAAATCCTCCTTGTAAGTTATTTTGCGGTTTTGGGCATCGCCAAATACTCAATTATTTTGCCCTGCTTTCTATCTGTTTGCGCTCGCGCACCATCTCATCTTGCAGGGTTTGTACAGAGGGTAATTCCAACATATACTTGGAGGCAAAGACTTGCTTGTGTTCTGCAAGGACAGAGTATTTTACTACCGCCTCGTTCTTTTCGGAGCATAGTATCAAACCCAATGTGGGATTATCGTCGGAGTGCTTGTAGAGGTCATCGAACATGCGGATATAACTATCCATTTGCCCGACATCTTGGTGCGTGAGTTTTCCCAACTTGAGGTCTATCAAGACATGGCATTTGAGTATGGAATGATAGAAGACCAAGTCTACATAGAAATCTTCGTCCTCATAGCGCATAAGTTTCTGCCGTGCCACAAAGCAGAACCCCTTGCCTAACTCTAACAGAAACGCTTGCAGATTATCGATCAATCCTTGTTCGATGGTGGATTCGTGTAGAGCCGGATAGTTCTTCAGGTTCAGGAAATCAAGCACATACGGATCGTGGATAAAATTTTGCGGGGTTAGTGTGGATAGTTTCTCAATGGCTTCTGCACGCACGGAATCTTTGTCCGTGCTATTGAGCAAGCGTTCATAGTACAGCACAGAAATCTGTCTGTCCAACTGCCGTGAAGACCAAGCCTGTTCCGCCGCTTCGTTCATATACCATAGGCGCGCCTGTTCGTCTTGTACTCTGATTAACAGGCGATAATGCGACCAAGTTAATTCGGGACGCAGTGCGTCCCCTTTTGGAAACTCCAAGTAGAATTGCCTGATTTTCCGTAACTCACGCACGCCGAATCCCTTCCCGAACTCTTCCGTCAGTTTGGTGGAAAGTTCTTCCAAAACAGCCTTCCCATACTCGGCACGCGCACTGCCGTTCTGTTCGTCTTCTACAATCAGCCTACCGATATTCCAGTAGGCAGTTACCATAGCAAAATTCACGGCTTTGTAGGCAGTTTGCCGCGCCGAAGCAAGTATTTCTCGAATACTTGCAAATAAAGAATCGTTTTGACTGGGTATCGTGTTCATAAATCTTCTTTGTAGGTTATTTTGCGGTTTTGGGCGTCGGCAATTACTCTATTGTTTTGTCCTGCTTTCTATCTGTTTGCGTTCGCAAACTATACTGATTTTTTTTTGATTACACAAAAATCTTCGTCTTGGTAGTGGCCTCTTTTCCCCTTTTCCACGAAGGGGAAAAGCCTTTGGTCTTAATTAAGAATTTTGAATTTAGAATTATGAAATTTTGCGCCCAACACCGCCGCAATTTTCAAATAATTTTTCAATCTGAAATTTGAAATTGCGGCTCTGCCGCCTCACTCCTCACTTCTCACTTCTCACTTTTACAGTAACTGGCTTGCGATTTCGGAGAGTTCGCTGCGCTCGCCTTTCACCAGATTGACATGCGCAAAAAGGTCTTGCCCTTTCATGCGGTCGATCATATAGACAAGGCCGTTCGATTGCATATCGAGATAGGGCGAATCGATTTGGTACACATCGCCTGTGAAGACAATTTTTGTGTTTTCGCCAGCGCGCGTGATGATGGTTTTGATTTCGTGCGGCGTAAGGTTTTGTGCCTCATCGACAATGAAATATGTGTCGCTCAGGCTGCGGCCGCGAATGAACGCCAGCGCCTCGATGACGAGTTGGTTGTTTTTTTGCATCTCTTCCAAAATGCGAATCTCCTTGCCTTGGTACGAAAAGATGCTTTTTATCACATTCAGATTGTCGAAAAGTGGCTGCATATAGGGTGCAACTTTTTCTTGCGCATCGCCGGGCAGCGCGCCGAGGTCGCGGTTCGACATGGCAACGATCGGGCGTGCTAGCAAAATCTGTTTGAAATCGTCGTGCTGTTGCAGGGCGGCGGCCAGTGCCAAGAGCGTTTTGCCCGTGCCAGCGCGTCCCGTTAGCGCCATTAGTTTTACACGATTGTCGAGCAGCAGATTCAGCGCAAACGCCTGTTCGGCATTGCGTGGCTCGATGCCGAAAGCGCGCGTTTTGTTCACGCGTTGCACCACGCCGTCGAACGGATTGTAGCGTGCCAACGCCGTTGCACGGTCGCTTTTCAGCACAAAACAGTCGTTTGGCTCGATGTCCGATTTGAACGGAAACTCCTCGATATCAACGCCATTGTTCGACTCGTAGAGGCGGTCGATTAGTTCGGGTTCAATCTCGTCGAAAGTGGGGTGTTCGGCGTTGAAAATGTCGATATTCAGCACCTTGTCGGTGATGTAGTCTTCGGCCAAAATGCCGAGTGCACGGGCTTTGACGCGCACATTGATATCTTTGCTGACGAGAATCGTCTTGATGTCGGGATACTGCCGCACCACTTCGAGCGTTGTGCCGATGATGTAGTGGTCGGGCGTGCGCTCGGTGAATGCATCAGCCAGTTCGGTGGGGAAGTAGTTTTTCGGCACAATAAAGAGGCGTCCGCGCCCTTCGCCCATGCTGGCACCATCGACCGAGAGCATGTCGTCGGTCAGTTCGTCGAGTTCGCGCGCAAATTGCCGTGCGTTGAAATTGAGTTGCTCGTTGCCCTTTTTGAAGTGGTCGAGTTCTTCGAGTACGACCATCGGAATGAAGATGTCATTCTCCTGAAAATGGTCCAGACACTTGTAGTCGTGCAGAATGACATTGGTGTCCAATACGAAATTCTTTTTCATGGTGATTAAGATTTTGCAAAAGCAAAATTAGCAAAAAGGCGGAAAAGTAGGTGCGTTTTTCCGAAAAAAAGTGGTCGGACGCACTATTTTTTTGCGATATGGCAGCGTGCAGCGCACAGTTTGATAAGGTTTCTGACCTCCGCCGACACATTCCAACGATAGACCGCCCACACGCCGAGGCCGACCAGCAGGCAGGTGCGCGCCACGGCTTCGGCGCATTGCAGCCACAGATTCTGGCTGTCGAGTGCCATCTGTTCGGCACCAAAGCGGCAAAGGGCGTTCAGCGCAAACAGCACCGCAAATATGGCCACAACTTTCAGTTGCATGCGCGAAAATGGCGATGTTTTGACCCTGTTACGCACCAACCCAAGCAGTGCCATGTAGTACAAAAGGCAGGCCAGCAGCGTGGCTACGGCTGCGCCATTGATGCCCCAAATCGGCACAAGAGCGTTGTTCAGCGCAATAATCAACGCCGTCTGAAAAAATGCGAAAATCAGCGAAAAGTAGTAGTAGCGCGAGTAACTCAACACCGATATACCGACGCTCAAAGTGGAGTTCAGCAGTTTCGACAACCCCAAAACAAGCACCACCAATTTGGCGGCTGCATACTGTTCGCCGTTTGGTAACAGTCTGAAAAAGAGATCGATATTCGTCCAAATGACGAAAAACAGGAACGAACCCGCCAGCAGTTGGTGCAACGACACTTTTTGGCACAGTTCGTTGGCGGCGGCAATGTCCGTCTCTTTGATGGTTTGCGAAAGTTGCGGCTGCGCAATGGCGCCCAGCGAGCGGTACGGAATTTCGATGACGGCAGCAATGTAAGTGGCAATGGCAAACACGCCCGTAAAGGCCAAACCCTGCTGCGCGCTGATGAAAAAAGTGCTCACCGTGGGCGTGATGGCCGACGCAAAAGCCGTTACCATTAGAAATAGTGTGTAGCGCAGATAGTCGTTGCGCAGCGACTTGCTGATGTGTTTCAGGTCGGGCTTCAGCGAAATGTGTTTCAGTGAAAACAGGTAGATGGCGTTCACCAGCGTGGCGATGCCGTAGATGCCGCAGAAGCACGCCACAAATCCTTTGAGCGACAGCACTCCGAAAGCGTAGAGCAGATAATCGGCCAAGGCGAGCAGGCGCACAATCACTTCGCGCGACAGTTTCGGCACCACGATACGCATCAACACATTGGCATTGCTCTCGAAAATGGACATATAGAGCATGAAAAACGCCAACGGAAGCACCGCGTAGTAGTAGTCGATAAAGAGCGGCGATTTTTCGGCAAAAGCCGCTTCTATCGGGGCGCGCAGAGCGATGTAGAGCAAGGCGAACAGCGCAAATCCAGCCAGCGGCACAACCAGCGTCCAAAAAAATAGACCGTGGTCGCCGCTCTCCTTGTCCCGAAAATAGGGATAGTAGCGCATCAGCGACGAGCAAGTGCCAAATTGCGAAAGTGTGGCCAGCAGCGTCGCACTGTCGATTAAAACGCGCGTCAAACCAATCTCTTCGGCGGTCAGAAAGCGCGTCAGCACAAAAAATGTGGTAACGAACCCAATCGCCACTCCCACATAATTCACTATCGTGCCTTTGATGCTCTGTCTGATGATAACGCCCATAGTTTCAGAATTTCAAATTTCAGAATTTCAAATTTCAGATTGGGTTGATTAGTTGATTGGTTGATGAGTTTAACGCATTGGTGAAGGTCTGTGTTGAATCGTTGAATCGTTGAATCGTTGAACTGTTTATTTGTTGATTTGTGGATTTGTTTATTTGTTGAATTGTTCGGACGCACGCGGTGCGTCCCTACTTTTCACTTTCCACTTTATAGACTTTTACACTAATTTTGTCTATGCTCTATCTTCTATGTTCTATACTCTAAAAACTACTCACTTCTCACTCCTCACTCCTAATTCCTAACTCCTGCAGGTATTTTTCCGCTTCGAGGGCGGCTTTACAACCGCTTCCAGCGGCTACTACGGCTTGGCGGTAAATGGGGTCGGCCACATCGCCAGCAGCAAAAACGCCTGGCACATTCGTTCGTGGCGTACCAGCAGGGTAGGTTTTGATGTAGCCCTGCTCGTCGGTATCGACAAATGGAGCGAAAATCTCCGAATTGGGGTGATGCCCGATAGCAAGGAAGAATCCGTCGATTTTTATCTCCACAATTTTTTCGTCGGGCTGCCCTTTGCGCCACACAAGGCGCACACCCTCTACTCCATCGGTGCCGAGCAAACCGAGCGTATTGTGCTCAAACAGCACCTCGATGTTGGGCGTGTTCAGCACGCGTTCTTGCATAATTTTCGAGGCGCGGAGAAACGGTTTGCGCACAATAAGATAGACTTTTTCGCACAATCCCGCCAGATAGATGGCCTCTTCGCACGCAGTGTCGCCGCCGCCCACTACCGCCACGCGTTTTTTGCGGTAGAAAAATCCGTCGCAGGTGGCGCACGCCGAAACGCCCTTGCCAGCGAAACGCTTCTCGTCGTCGATGCCCAAGTATTTGGCCGATGCGCCTGTGGCGATAATCACGGTGTCGGCTTCGATAGTCGTTTCGCCATCGACGACAACCTTGCGCGGCTGCACCGAAAAATCGACCGAAGTAACCGCTCCAAAACGGATATCTGCGCCAAATCGTTCGGCTTGTGCACGAAAATCGGCCATCATCATGTTGGCATCGATGCCGTTGGGGTAGCCCGGGAAATTTTCCACCTCGGTGGTTTGTGTCAGTTGGCCGCCAGGCTGCATACCTTCGTACAGTACGGGCGACAGATTGGCGCGGCTGGCGTAGATGGCTGCTGTGTAACCCGCTGGACCAGAGCCAATTATCAAGCATTTTACATGTTCGTTCATACGCATAATTTTTCTGCAAATTTAGGCATTTTCTCCGACAATTCAAGCGCATGGCAGTTTGTGCGGCGTTGTGCGCAAAAAAAAATGTCTGAAAAATTTTGTCGGGTCATTTTTTTGCACTACCTTTGCAGTGGGTAAGTCCTATACGACCAGCTCCCTTTGAATTCCCCCAGGGCTTGACCGCAGCAAGGGTAGGAGGTTGTAGCGGTGCGATATAGATCGCTTACCTATTTTTTTGTGCCAAAAAATCTGAATTTCAGAATTTTCAGATTGTCGTTGAAATGTTGAATTGTTGAATCGTTGAATCGTCTATGCTCTATGTTCTATTTTCTATAAACGCTAACCTATAACCTTTTCGGACGTGGCATGCCGCGTCCCTACTTTCTCACTTTCAAACTTTCGCACTTTCACACTTTCGCACTAATTTTCGTACCTTTGCAGTGTGAAACAGTTTGTGCAGCACCCCGACATCGGCCTTATCGAATTTTGTACGCGAAGCAATGCGCGCGGCGTCAGTTACAGTGTGTCGGCGGAGTGTGTGCGCATTACGGCTCACCCGAGGTTGGCGGCGCGCGTTTTCCCACTTTCGGACGAGCGGGTGGCGTGGATTTTGGCTGCGCGCCAAAAGATGACGCAAAAGACACCGCCAAAACTCCGTTTCACGCCCGAAACACGCCTCGAAACCAACCGCTTCGTGGTGCGATTGCAGCAAAAAACGGACATCAAAGCACTGTTCGTTGCCGAACGCACCGACGATGAAGTTATCGTCTATTACCGCACAGCCAACGACCTAAATAGCGGCAACAACCAACTGAAAATCAAGCGCTTAATCGAGCATTTTCTAAAAATCGAGGCAGAAAAAGTGCTGCCCAACCGTCTGCACACATTGGCGCAAAAATATGGCTTTCGCTATACGCAAGTGCGCATCAGCAGCGCAAAAACACGCTGGGGCAGTTGCTCGGCACAAAAGCACATCAACCTGAGCCACAGCCTGATGCTCCTGCCCGACGAACTCATCGATTTGGTGCTGGTACACGAACTCTGCCACACGCGCGAAATGAACCACGGTCTGCGGTTCGTGCAGTTGATGCGCTCCATTTTTCCCAACTACGATGCACTCGACGCGGCACTGCGGGAGCAGCACACATGGCGCTGAAGTTCACTTTTGAGAATTGCAAAAAAAAGCGTATCTTTGCCGACTGATATTCGACCCAAAATCTACATCGAAGAAAATGAAACGAACCATTGTCATTACAGGCGGTGCGGGCTTTATCGGCTCGCATGTGGTGCGCCTTTTTGTGAACAAATATCCCGACTACCACATCGTAAATCTAGACGCGCTCACCTACGCTGGCAACTTGGAAAACCTGACCGACATCGACACGAAGCCGAACTACACCTTCGTCAAAGCCGACATTACCGACTACGATGCCATCGTGAAAATTTTTGAGCAGTACCGCCCCGACGGCATCATTCACTTGGCCGCCGAATCGCATGTCGATCGCTCCATTACCGACCCATTTGCCTTTGTGCGTACCAATGTGTTTGGCACTTGCAACCTGCTGCACGCCGCCAAAGAACTCTGGAAAAACGACATGGCGGGCAAGCGTTTTTATCACATTTCGACCGACGAAGTGTATGGCGCACTCGAAAAAGACGGCACATTTTTCACCGAACAGACAAAATATGCGCCGCACTCGCCCTACTCGGCCAGCAAAGCTTCGAGCGACCACTTTGTGCGCGCCTACCACGACACCTACGGGCTGCCTGTGGTGGTGTCGAACTGCTCGAACAACTACGGCTCGCACCATTTCCCCGAAAAACTGATTCCGCTGGCCATCAACAACATCAAACACCGCCGCCCGATTCCGATCTACGGCAAAGGCGAAAATGTGCGCGACTGGCTCTATGTGGACGACCACGCACGCGCCATCGACACCATATTTCATCGTGGCAAAGACGGCGAAACCTACAACATCGGCGGCAACAACGAGTGGACAAACATCGATCTGATTCGCCTGCTCTGCAAAATAATGGACCGCAAACTCGGTCGCGCCGAGGGCGAATCGGAAAAACTGATAACCTTCGTAACCGACCGCGCTGGTCACGACCTGCGCTACGCCATCGACTCGTCGAAACTGCAACGCGAACTCGGCTGGCATCCATCGCTGCAATTTGCCGAAGGACTCGAAAAAACTGTCGATTGGTATTTGGCCAACGAAGCGTGGGTCGATCGCATCACCAGCGGTGCCTACCAAAAATACTACGAACAACAATACGGAAACTGTTAATTCACTACCGAAATGAAGAAACATCTCCTGCCGATGGCGCTGGTAATGGCCGCGCTCGTTGTGTGCAACTCCTGCTCGATGCGCAAAAAAGTGCCCTACTTCAACGGCGTAGGGACGACCAACGAACTGGTTGGCGCAGCGCAACACGAAGCGCGCATCTGCCCCGACGATATGCTGAAAATAGTCGTTTCGGCACTCGACCCCGAGGCCGTGGCACCGTTCAACCTGCCCGTGGTGGCATACGCGTCGCCAAGTTCGTCGCAAATCTACCAAACACCATCGTTCCAACCCTATTTGGTCGATATCAACGGCGAAATCGACTTCCCTGTGCTTGGCCGAATAAAAATCGGTGGACTGAAAAAATCGGAAGCCATCGCCTTGATACAAGACAAACTGAAAGCCTACCTGAAAGACCCGAATGTTACCATACAGTTTATGAACTACAAGGTAACCGTGCTCGGCGAGGTGTTGCGCCCCGGCTCCTACACCATCGGCAACGAGCGCATCACACTTATGGAGGCCCTTGGCTTGGCAGGCGATATGACCGTGTACGGCCGCCGCGACAATGTGCTGCTGATTCGCGAAAACGCTGGCGGTGCCAAAGAGTTTGTGCGCATCGACCTGACTAAACCCGACCTGCTCTCGTCGCCCTACTACTACCTGCAACAAAACGATGTTGTCTATGTAGAACCGGGCAATATGCGCTACCACCAAACCGTGTCGGCCAACGCCACTATCTACTTAAGCACCATTTCGACATTGGCATCGATGGCAACAGTTATCGTTTCAATCGTTAAATAACAAATTGAAAAATACACCATATTATTATGTCAGAAAAAATTAAAACTTCCGACAACGAGATAGATGTGTTGGCACTGCTGCGGCTCTGCCTGCGCAAATGGTATCTGTTTGCCATAGCCGTGGTCGCGTGCTGCACACTGGCGCTGCTCTACTACCTGCAAGCCGAGCCACAATTCAAAACATCGGCCACGCTGCTCTTGCGCGGCCAGAGTGCCACCAGCGCATTGAGCAACATATCGATAGGCGGATTCACAGCCGCCGACATTATGGGCGGCGCAAGCGACATCGAAAACGAGATGGAGATAATGCGCACACGCCAACTGCTCGGCCAGACCATCGAAAAACTCGGAATACGCACCGTTGCAAAACGCCAAATTGGCTGGCGCAAGATAGAACAGTACGGCAACAGCCCACTACTGATGACCGCTCCCGAATCCTTTGGCAGCAATATGCGCGGCAGTCTAAAAGTGGAGGTGAAAAAACGCAGCGACGGCACCTACAAACTCTGGTTCAAACGCAAAGTGGATCGCACCACCACCCGCCACAAGTGCGAAACCACCGACCTGTCGGCCGTTGAAACGCCGTGGGGCATATTCTCGTTTACCGAACTGCCCGAAAACATCGTCATTCCCGAAGAGGACGATGGCACTTACCATGTCTATTTCTATGTGGCCAGCCTCAAATCGCGCATCGAGCAGATGCAAAAAGAACTCACTATCGGTGCCACAAGCAAAAAGACCAACGCCATCGAACTGTCGTACACATCGGGCAGCCCACGCAAAAACGAGGCACTGATAAACTGCCTTATCAGCCTCTACAATATGGGCGAGCAGATTGAAAACACAACCAGAAGCAACAAATCGGCCACCTTTTTTGCAATGCGCATGAACACGACCAAACAGGAACTGCTCGCTCTGGAACAACAGATAGAACGCTACAAAAAAGATCATGACATAGCCGACATCTCGACACAAGCACAAATCACACTCACCGCCTCGAGCGAATACGAGAAGAAAATTGCCGCCACCGACATAGAATACAACCTTGTGTTGTTCATCGAAGAGTATCTGCAAACTGCCAAAGACGGCGACCTGATACCCAACAACACAGGCGTCAACGACGAGGCTCTCGCCAAGATGATGGTGCAATACAACGAACTGGTACTCAAATACTTACGCATGGCGCGCAGCACCAATGCCACCAACCCGATTATCGACCAAACGCTGGTAGAAATACGCTTGATGCGCCAAAACATACTGCAAACCATCGGCAATCTGAAAGAGAGCCTCACCATTACCAAGCGCGACCTGCAAGCCAAAAAACGCACCTACGAGAAGCAGATAAACCAAGTACCCGCTCTCGAACGCGAATACACTGCTCTTCTGCGCGAACACGAGATAAAACAGGCGGTCTATGTCAGACTACAACAGCAATACGAACTGGCGTTGCTGCAAGAGTCGTCCGACATCGACGAGATGCGCACCATCGACCCAGCCTACACCTTCAACTCGCCCGTGAAACCGAAATTGAAAGTACTGCTCTTTGTGTCGTTCGTGCTCGGGCTTTTCGTGGCGGGAGGCATACTCTACTGCCAACAGGTGCTTTTTGTCAAAAAAGAAAACGACGAGCCATCGACCGAAACCGCCTGTTGAGAAAAATTTTTGCAAAAAATAGACAAACAATTTGAGTATCAGCAAAAAAAGTAGTACCTTTGCAGTCCCAAAATATTATCCAAACCTTGTAACAAGTTCATTTACAGCAGGTTCGGCATCAAATGGTGCGAATTAGCCCGCGCCAAAAGAGGCAACGAGTCGGCACAAATGGGCGAAATTGTAAAATTTCAAAAAAAACAACAAATTGTGGATACATTAAGTTTCAAAACAGTGTCGGCCAACAAGGCCACTGTGCAAAAAGAGTGGGTGATAGTCGATGCAACAGACATGGTGCTGGGCCGCATGGCCTCGAAAGTAGCCAAACTGCTGCGCGGCAAATACAAACCCAGTTTCACGCCACATGTCGATTGCGGCGACAATGTTATCATCATCAACGCCGACAAGGTGCGCTTGACTGGCAAAAAATGGACAGATCGCATCTATCTCACCTATTCGCTCTACCCCGGCGGTCAGCGCGCACAAACGCCGCAAGAGATGTTCAACCAAAGCCCAGTAAAATTGGTAGAAAAAGTTGTAAAAGGCATGCTGCCCAAAAACAAACTGGCTGCCAAACTGATGGACAACCTGCATGTGTATGTAGGCACCGAACATCCGCACGAGGCACAGCAACCCAAACTCATCGATTTAAACACCATTAAATAATGTCGAACATGGAAGTAGTAAATGCAGTAGGAAGAAGAAAAGCGGCTGTCGCCCGCGTGTTCGTCGCTCCGGGAAAAGGCAGCATCGTCATCAACAAACGCGAACTGAACGCCTATTTCCCGTCGGCAATGCTCCAATACATTGTGATGCAACCGCTGAACAAATTGGAAGCCGCCGAAAAATACGACATCAAAGTGAACCTGATTGGCGGCGGTATCAAAGGCCAAGCCGAAGCACTGCGCCTTGCCATCGCTCGCGCATTGGTCAAAATCAACCCCGAGGACAAAACCGCACTGAAACAGGCTGGTTTCATGACCCGCGACTCGCGCGAAGTGGAGCGCAAAAAACCGGGCCGTCCGAAAGCACGCAAGCGTTTCCAATTCTCGAAGCGTTAATCCGAACTATCGCCGCACGCAGCCAGATGTTCCGTCTGGTCTGCTTGCGCACGATATATCTTGTTTAGTATCTAAATCATTTAGACTTGCCACGCGCAACTACTTGATGATTGCTTGACAAAAAAAGTAAAAAGAAGGTAAACAACAAAAAAAACAAAACAAAATGCCAAGAACAAATTTCCAAGAACTTTTGGAGGCAGGTGCTCACTTTGGACACCTCAAACGCAAATGGAATCCAGCCATGGCGCCCTACATCTTTATGGAGCGCAACGGAATCCACATCATCGACCTGCACAAAACTGTCGTTAAAATCGACGAGGCCGCCGAAGCCATGAAACAGATTGCAAAATCGGGCAAACGCGTGCTGTTCGTTGCTACAAAAAAGCAGGCCAAACAGATTGTTGCCGAAAAGGCCGCCGAAGCAGGTATGCCCTACATCACCGAACGCTGGGCTGGCGGTATGCTCACCAACTTCCCGACCATTCGCAAGGCGGTGAAAAAGATGGACGCCATCGACCGCATGTCGAACGACGGCACATTTGCCAACCTGTCGAAACGCGAAAAACTGCAAATCACGCGCCAACGCGCCAAATTGGAGAAGAACCTCGGTTCTATCGCCGATATGAGCCGTCTGCCAGCCGCACTCTTCGTAGTCGATGTGATGAAAGAAAACATCGCCGTGGCCGAGGCACAACGCTTGGGCATTCCCGTGTTTGGCATTGTCGATACCAACTCGAACCCGATTGGCGTTGATTTTGTCATTCCTGCCAACGACGACGCTACAAAATCGATTGAAATCATCGTTTCGGCTATGGTCGATGCGCTGAAAGAGGGCGCACAAGAGCGCAAACTCGAAAAATCGGAAGAAGAGGGCGACGAGGCTCCCGAAGTAAAAGAGCGCCGCACACGCGCCAAACGCACTCCGAAAGAGGAAACGACGACAGAAGAAGCACCTGCTGCCGCCGAAGAATAAGTTTTGGTCGCTACCAAAACTGAATACGACGAGCGTTGCGGACACAGGCAAAACGGTGTTTCGTAACGCTCTTTTTCTTGAAAAACAACAGTAATCACACTAAAAAAACAAGGACTATTATGGCTGTAACAATTGCCGAAATACAAAAACTGCGCACCATGACTGGCGCAGGCATGATGGACTGCAAAAAGGCGCTCGAAGAGGCTGGTGCCGACATGGAAAAAGCCATCGAAATTATCCGCAAACGCGGTCAAGCCATCGCCGCCAAACGCTCCGACCGCTCGGCCTCCGAAGGCTGCGTGCTGGCTCGCGCCGAAGGCAAATTTGCTGCGCTGGTGGCTGTGAAATGCGAAACCGACTTCGTTGCCAAAAACGCCGATTTCATCGCATTGGTACAAAAAATTCTCGACTTGGCGATGGCACAAAAACCTGCCAATGTCGACGCATTGAAAGCACTGACCATCGGCGACCGCACGGTGGCAGAACTCATCACCGAACGCTCGGGCATAACGGGCGAAAAAATGGAGATGGAAGACTACAACTTTGTTGAAGGTGAGACGGTTACCGCCTATGTGCACCCGGGCAACAAACTGGCTACCATCGTCGCTTTTGCCGAAAAAGATGCCGAATACGAAACCATTCACGGCGTGGCGATGCACATTGCCGCTATGGCTCCTGTGGCCATCGACGAGGCTGGCGTGCCGCAAGAGGTGAAAGAGCGCGAACTGGCCGTTGCTATCGAAAAAACCAAAGCCGAACAGGTGGCAAAAGCCGTCGAAGTGGCGCTAAAAAAAGCGGGCATCAACCCTGCCCATGTCGATAGCGAAGACCACATCGAATCGAACACCGCCAAAGGCTGGCTCACACCCGAACAGGCCGAAAAAGCACGCGAAATCAAAAAGAGCGTGGCCGAAGAAAAAGCCGCTCACCTGCCCGAACAGATGATTCAGAGCATCGCCGCAGGTCGTATGGCAAAATTCTTCAAAGAGTACACACTGCTCGAACAGAAGTACGAGGGCGGCGACGACGCAGGCAAACTGACTGTGAAAGAACTGCTCGAACAAAAACACTTGACCTGCATTGCATTCAAGCGTTTGACCTTGAACGAAGAGTAAAAATGTTGAGAAAGAAAGAGTGCGCCGGTAGGGAAAAGACTGCCAGCGCACTTTTTTCGTGAATTGCGACCGATGCGTGCAACATTTTTCGCACAAAACGCGTCATTATAAAAATAAGCCCAATCATATCGACATAAAATGAAATTTACAGCACAACAAATTGCCGACTTTCTGCACGGCGAAGTCGTTGGAAATAAGGAAGTTGCCGTTGGCGAATTTGCCAAAATAGAAGAAGGTCGCCCCGGCACGCTTACCTTTCTGTCGAACCCAAAATATGCGCACTTTATCTACACCACCAAAGCCGATGTAGTGCTGGTCGATAAGACTTTCGTGCCAGAGCAGCCCATCGCCGCCACGCTCATCAAGGTCGATAGTGCCTACCAATCGCTGGCCAAACTGCTGCAACTGGCCGACTCGATGAAGCCCAAACGCAGCGGCATACACGCCACCGCCATTGTGCCAACATCGGCAAAAATCGGCGAAAATGTCTATATCGGTGCCTACGCCGTGTTGGGCGAAAATGTGCAAATCGGCGACAATGTGAAAATTTACCCGCACACCGTTCTCGACAACAATGTGAAAGTGGGCAACGACACCACGATTTTTGCAAATGTTTCGGTGTACGAAAACTGCGAAATCGGGCAACGCTGCATCATTCATTCGGGCGTAGTGCTTGGTGCCGACGGATTCGGCTTTGCGCCCGATGCCGAGGGACGCTACAACAAAATTCCGCAGATTGGCAATGTCAAACTCGACGACGACATCGAGATAGGTGCAAACGCCACCATCGACTGCGCCACCATGGGTTCGACACACATTCATTCGGGCGTAAAAATCGACAATCTGTGCCAAGTGGCGCACAATGTCGAGATTGGCGAACACACCGCCATGGCCGCACAGAGCGGCATTGCTGGCTCGGCAAAAATCGGCAAACACTGCGTTTTGGCGGGGCAAGTGGGCGTTGTGGGGCATATCACCATCGCCGACGGCAATATGTTTGGCGCAAAAACAGGCGTGAACGCCTCCATCGCCGAAACTGGCAAACAGTGGCAAGGCGCACCCATGACCTCTGCCATAAAATACCGCCGCATGGTTGTGGCCGAACGACGGCTGCCCGACCTGCTGCGCCGCGTGGACGAACTCGAAAAACAGTTGAACGAACTAAAATTTAACGCTGAAAAGTAACATTGATATGAAGCAAAAAACGCTCGGAGCGGCTTTCACACTGACAGGCAAAGGCCTCCACACAGGCCTCCAGATAGAGATGCGCATGATGCCCGCCGCCGAAAACAGTGGCTACACCATTCGCCGCATCGACCTACCCAACCAACCAGAAATCAAGGCGTTGGCCGAAAATGTAACCGAAACGACGCGCGGCACTGTGTTGCGCCAAAACGACGCGCAGGTCAGCACCGTGGAACACGGACTGGCGGCACTCTACGCCTCGGGCATCGACAACTGCCTCATCGAGGTGAATGCGCCCGAATTTCCGATACTGGACGGCAGCGCACGCATCTACATGGAGGAGATTGCCAAAGTGGGCATCGTAGAGCAGCAGGCCGAGAAAAATTTTCTGACCATCACCGAAAAAGTGGTGTACCAAGCCCCGAACGGCGTTTCGCGCATCGAAATTTTGCCCGACGACCACTTCTCGGTAGCGATTGAAATCGGTTTCGACTCGCCTGTTTTGAGCCGCCAGACCGCGCAAATCGACAACTTTGAAAAATTTGCCACCGAGATTGCGCCCTGCCGCACCTTTGTGTTTGTGCGCGAACTCGAACCGCTGCTCAAGATGAACCTCATTCGCGGCGGCGACCTGAACAATGCGCTGGTAATCTACGACAAACCCGTGGCGCACGACGAGTTGCAACGCCTCTCCGACCTGCTCGGACAGCCCTGCCCTAAAGTCGATTCGCTCGGTTATTTGAGCGCGCTGCGCTTCGAAAACGAGCCCGCCCGTCACAAACTGCTCGACCTGATAGGCGACCTCTCGCTCGTGGGACAACCCATTTTGGGCAAAGTCGTTGCCAAACACCCTGGCCACAGCGTCAATACCGCGCTCGGCAAGCAAATACGACAATTTTTAGTGAGAAGTGAGGAATGAGGAATGAGGAGTGAAAAAAATTAGGTTGATGAGTTGATGAGTTGATTGGTTGATAAGTTTAACGCATTAGTAAAAGTTAGCGAGGCAAAAACAATCTTCAAATTTTCAAATCTTCAAATACTTTCAACTTTACACACTTTATACACTTTTCACTTTATACACTTTCATACTTTCTAACTTTCACACTTTAGAAACTTTATAAACTAATTATGACACAACCATTTGCAAGTATTCACCCAAGCGCAAAGATAGCCGACAGTGTGGTTATTGAGCCGTTTTGTGTGATAGAAAAAAATGTAACTATCGGTGCTGGGACGCACATTGGTCCCAATGTAACCATCTACGAAAACACCACCATCGGCGAAAACTGCCGCATTTTTCCGGGAGCAGTCGTTGGGGCAATTCCGCAAGATTTGAAATTCAAAGGCGAAGAGACCTACACCATTATCGGCAACAACACCACGCTACGCGAATGTGTAACCGTGCATCGCGGCACCGCCTCGAAAGGCAAAACCGTGATTGGCAACAACTGTTTGGTGATGGCCTACTGCCATGTGGCGCACGACTGCCGTTTGGCCAACAACATCATCATGTCGAACGGCACGCAACTGGCTGGCGAAGTGGTGGTTGACGACTATGCTGTGATTGGCGGCGGCACGCTCGTTCACCAATTCACGCACATCGGCAAACATGTAATGGTGCAAGGCGGCTCGCGCGTAAACAAAGACATTCCGCCCTTTGTCATCGCCGCTCGCGACCCCATTTCGTACGCTGGCATCAACTCCATCGGGCTGCGCCGACGCGGCTTCACTGGCGAACAAGTGCAGAACATTCAAGACATGTACCGCACCATTTTCCAGTCGGATATGAATGTAACGCAAGCCATCGAAACTATCGAAACTACGCTGCCCGCCACCACCGAACGGGACGAAATAATTCTGTTTGTACGCAGTTCGCCACGCGGCATTTTGCGCGGCTACAACCGCTAAAAACAGCGACAAATAGCACCAAAAGCGCAGAACTTGGTCAAGTTTTGCGCTTTTTTGCGCCAAAATTTTGCACATCGGAAAAAAAGCCGTAACTTTGTGGTTGCGACTGCTGCAAAGCAGAAATCAAAAAAACAACTAAAAAATCTAATACTATGGGAGAGAACACACCAACCCCACACATCGGGGCAAAGTACGGCGAAATTGCCGAAACCGTCATCATGGCGGGCGACCCACTACGCGCCAAACTGATGGCCGAACGCTTTTTGGAAAATCCAGTGCAATTCAACAATGTGCGCGGTATGCTTGGCTTTACTGGCACATACAAAGGCAAACGCGTTTCGGTGATGGGACACGGCATGGGCATTCCGTCGATTGGCATCTACACCTACGAACTGTACAACTTCTACGGCGTTAAAACCATTATCCGCGTTGGCTCGTGCGGCGCACGCCAAATGCATGTGCATGTAGGCGACATCGTTATAGCGATGGGCGCTTGCACCGACAGCAACTACGCCAGCCAGTACGAACTGCCCGGCACATACGCACCAATCGCATCGTTCGACCTGCTGCGCGCTGCCGCCGATGCTTGCGAAAAACTCGGCTACACCTACCATGTGGGCAATGTTTTTGCTGCCGACATATTCTACAACCAGCACAGCAAGCGTGGCAACTGGACAAAAATGGGCGTGCTGGCCGACGAAATGGAGAGCCCTGCACTCTACATGAACGCCGCCGTTACAGGCAACAAAGCACTCTGCATCTGCACCGTGAGCGACCACATTCTGACAGGCGAAGCCACCACCGCCGAAGAGCGTCAAACCACATTCACCAAAATGATGGATGTAGCGTTCAGCATTATTTGAATGCGGCAGACACAGAAAAAAGAAATCGGGCTTCAAAATTTTTGAAGTCCGATTCTTTTATTGCTCGAAACAGATTGTTCGGTGCGATTACTTTTTGTTTTCGGGAACGGCGGCGTGCCCCATATCGCAAGTGCCAGTGAAAACAGCGTTCTGCTCTATCATCAGCGTTTTGGTTTTGATTTCGCCAAGCACGCGCGCCGTCTGTTTGAGCGACAGCAACTCCGCCACAACAATTTTGCCGTCTAAACGCCCCATAATTTCGGCATTTTGGCACATCAAATTGCCTTTCAGCACGCCTTGCGGCCCAATCACCACCTTGCCTTTGCAGGTCAGGTCGCCTTCCACCTCACCATCGATGCGAAAATCGCCATCGGCCGACACAACGCCCTTCACCTTAGTTCCAAAAGCCAGCACATTGTGCGTTATTCCCGTATTCACAACCTCTTTTCCCATAACCTTACATTTTTTTTCGGCGACAAAGGTACGAAAATTATTTCAAATTTCAAATTGGGTTGATGAGTAGATAAGTTGATGAGTTTTGCTTCGCAAGATTTTTGCTCCGCTCGGCATTGCTCAAACGAGTTTGGCATTGCGCTCGCTTATCGCAAAAATTGATAAGTTTAACGCATTGGTGTTAGTTCCTATATTTCTAGTTTCTGGTTTCTCGCGCTGCGTGCGGTGGCAGAGTTTCAAATTTCAGAGTTTAAGAGTTTCAAGTTGTCGGTATCAACAGCGCCGCAATCTTCAAATCTTCAAATCTTCAAATTTTCAAATAATTAAGAGAGTTTATAAAAAATTCCTGAAATAAAAACACTCGGCAGAAGTTTGGCACGGTTTTTGTATTTGCATTTGTAGAAACTGCGGAAACTTGAAAACTTTTTTATTTTCCAATGTTTCCTAAAAAAATCGGCATCGAAACAGAGAACAAAGTAGCAATTTAGACCTCCGCCCGCTATGGAAATGCAAAAAAAGATAGTTGAAACGGCCTCGGAACTCTTTCTGAAATACGGTTTGCGCAGCGTTACGATAGACGATGTTTGCAGCCAACTGCACATTTCGAAGAAGACATTTTACCAGCATTTCAAGCAAAAAGAGGAGTTGATAGAGGTGCTGCTCGACAACATGCGCCGCCGCAAAGCCGAACGCGATGCACACATCGGCGAGAACCAAAATGTGATCGATGCGATGATTGACGACATCAAAGAGTTGAAAAAGACCGACCTATATGAGCAGCATGTCAATTTTTTCTACGACCTGCAAAAATACTACCCCGCCATCATGGAGAGCCACAACCAGAAAGTGCAGCGGCACGCTTGGGAACACACCTGCAACTGGATTCGCATCGGCATACAGCAGGGGCTTTTTCGCAACGATATGGACATCGAAGCCATGTCGGTTTACCTGAACACAAAAATGTGGGAAGTTTTCAGCATTGTACGCAACAATGTGAAACGCACGCAACTGCAAACCATCGGTTTCATGATGGACTGCTCGCTGCGGCTGCTCACCAACAAAGAGGGCTGGGAATACTACCAAACGCACAAAAGTAAAATTATTCAACCATACGCTTGATGGGATTTTCGGTAAAAAATTCCATTTGGAACAACAAATCGACAAAAAGATGAGAAAAACAATTCTGACACTGGCCATTGCGGCTGCCTGCATGGGTTTGTCGGCGCAAGACCATCTGTCGCTGACGCTCGAACAGGCGCAACAGTATGCCGTCGAGAACAACAAAAGTCTGCAAAACGCCTCGCTCGAAGTGCGGCAAGCCTACGCACAACGCTGGCAAACCATAGCGGCTATGCTGCCGCAAGTGGACGGCACGGTGGGTTACACCAATATGTTGGGCTACGAAATTGACTTTGGCGGTATGTCGCGGGCGATGCTGCCGTACCTCAACACCAACATCACCGCCTCTATCGGGCTGAATGGGCAAGCGATAATGGGCGCACTGCTCAACAATTTGGCCATCGAGATGCAGGATATTTCGCAGAAAAAGACCGAAAGCACGCTGCGTGCCAATGTCAGCACCTCGTATATGAGCGTTTTGGTACTCGAAGACATTGTAACGCTGCTCGATTCGAGCCTGACCAACATCGAGCGATTGGCCAAGATGACACAACGCTCGGTAGAAGTAGGTGCCGCCGAGCAGACCTCTGCCGACCAAATAATGGTGAAAGTGAACGCCTTGAAAAACTCCATCAACTCGAACAAGCGCAATGTGGAGTTGGCGCGCAACTCGCTGAAAGTGCTGCTCGGGCTGAACGCCGAAACAGAATTGACGCTGTCGCAAACGCTCGACGAACTGCTGTCGGCCGAAAGTGCGCTCGCCTTGTTGAACGAAGGTTTCGACATCAACCGCAACTACGACTACCAACTGTTGCAGAAAAATGTGGAGTTGGCCAAGAAAAATGTAACCATGGCGGGTTTGGCCTACACGCCAACGCTTTCGGCCTACTACCAATACTCGTACCGCAAAGATTTCGGCGATGGCGGTTTTTCGATGTCGCCACCGCACACCGTTGGCATATCGCTGGCTGTGCCGATTTGGTCGAGTGGCAAGCGTGCGGCAGCCGTAACCGAAAAGAAACTGGCCTACCAAGCCGCCGTGAACACTTTCGAAGAGACCTCGGACAACCTCGGCATACAAGACCAGCAGTTGCGTTTCAACCTATCGAACGCCTACGAAACCTACATGAACGAGCGCGACAACATCGAAGTTACCAAGCGTGTATTCAACAGCACCGCCAACAAATTTGAGCATGGTGTTGCCTCGTCGCTCGACCTGACCAACGCCAGCAACGACCTGATTTCGGCGCAATCGACCTATGTGCAGGCCATTTTGACCCTTGTAAACGCCCAAGTGGAACTCACAAAATTCTTGAACAAATAATCGAATCAATCACAGCAAACAAAAAAACAGAAAATAATGAAAACGACAAAACTTTTGACCTTGGTTTGCGTCGCCGTGGCGACAGCAAGTTGCGGCACCGCCGACAAAAACGCCGAAACCACCAACGAGCGTGTGGAACAAGTGAAAACGCAGCCCGTGGAAAAGCGTGAGATCACGCGGCAACTAAACATTTCGACCACTCTGCAAGGCTACGAAACGGTGAACATTGCGCCATCGCTGACGGGCAAGATAGAACACATCTATGTAGAAGTGGGCGACAGAGTGAAAAAAGGCGATATGCTGGTGCGCATGGACCAGAACCAATACAACACCACCAAACTGACCTTTGCCAATTTGGGCGTGGAGTTGGCGCGTATGGACGCTCTGAAAGAGACTGGAAGCATTTCGCAGCAGACCTACGACCAGACAAAATTGAGTTACGACCAGACAAAAGAGAGTATCGACTTTTTGGCGACGAACACCTTTGTCAAAGCGCGTTTTTCGGGCGTGATTTCTGCCAAAAACTACGAAGATGGCGAACTTTACGGCGGTCAAGCGATACTGACTTTGACGCAGATAGACCAGTTGAAAGCCCTTATTGCCATTCCAGAGCAGTATTACCGCAATGTGAAAGCGGGCAAAAAAGTGCTGTTGCGCTCCGAAATTTATCCCGAGCAGACCTTTGAATCGGTTATCGAAGTGGTTTATCCGACCATTGACCCAGCCACGCACACCTTCCAAGCCAAACTGCGCATTCCGAACAAGCGGGAACTTTTGCGTCCGGGAATGTTTGTGCGCACCACCGTCGAAGTGGGCAAAGCCGATGCGCTGATTGTGCCGTACCAAGCCGTTTTGAAACTGATTGGTGCCAACGATCGCTATGTGTTTATCAACGAAAACGGGACGGCTAAGCGCGTGGGTGTAACGCTCGGGCAACGTTTCGACGAATTGACCGAGATTTTCTCGGACGAAATCTCCGAAGGCGATGAACTCGTTACCGTAGGGCAAGCCAAACTTGTGGACGGCACCAAACTGAATGTGGTAGAATAGTCCACCGACGACCAAACCAACAGACAAAAAGAGAGAATCATGAGCATTTACAAAACCGCTATCAACAAGCCCGTTACGACGATTTTGATATTCGTGGCGGTGATGATTATTGGCATATTTTGCTTTATGCGGCTGCCAATCGACCAGTTTCCCGAAATGGATCCGCCTTATGTTACGGTGCTGACGACCTACGCAGGTGCCAGTTCGAGCGAGGTAGAAACCAATGTATCGAAACTGCTCGAAAACAGCCTCAACTCGGTGGACGGCTTGAAGACCATCACCTCGTCGTCGAAGGACAATATGTCGCTGATTTTGATGGAATTTGAGTGGGGCACCAACCTCGACGAAGTGATAAACGATGTGCGTTCGTACATCGATATGACCAAGGACAACCTGCCGAGCGGTTGCAGCAATCCGTTCATTTTCAAGTTCAGTTCGAGTTCGATGCCAATCATTCAGTATGCCATCACGGCCGACGAGAGTTATGCTGGCCTCGACAAGTTGCTCAACGACGAAGTGATGCCGCAAATCAACCGTGTGGACGGTATCGGCAACATTTCGCTGTCGGGTTCGCCCGAACGCTATGTCTATGTCGATTTGGATCAGGAGAAACTCGATGCCTACAATCTGACCGTAGAAGCCGTTGGATCGGCCGTCAGTGCAAACAACCTGAACCTGTCGTCGGGAACGGTGAAGATGGAAAAAGAGCAGTACCAACTGCAAGTGCGCAGCGAGTACATCGAGAGTTCCGAAATCAACGACATTCCCGTGATGACCACCGCCGACGGCAAGCAGATTTTTGTGCGCGACATCGCCACCGTGCGCGACACCATCAAAGACCTTTCGCTCGACGAGAAGACCAACGGACGCGAGTGTGTGCGTATGATCATCACCAAGCAGACGGGCGGAAACACCGTGCAAGTGTGCCGCGATGTGCAGAAAGAGATGGCAAAAATACAGAAAACGCTGCCTTCAGATGTGAAAGTAGAGGTGATTTACGACTCGTCGGACAACATCAAAAACTCCATCAGTTCGCTGGAAGAATCCATCTTGTATGCGCTGCTGTTCGTGGTTTTGGTGGTGCTGTTTTTCCTTGGCAAATGGCGTGCATCGCTCATCATCAGCCTTACCATTCCAATATCGCTCATTGTGGCGTTCATCTATCTGAAATTTGTGGATAGTTCGCTCAACATCATTTCGCTCTGTTCGCTTTCGATTGCCATCGGTATGGTGGTGGACGATGCCATTGTGGTGTTGGAAAACATCACCAAGCACATCGACCGTGGTTCGCGTCCGCGCGAGGCCGCCATCTACGCCACCAACGAGGTGTGGGTTTCGGTTATCGCCACCACGCTGGTGTTGGCAGCCGTGTTTGTGCCGCTCACCATGTTGAGCGGACAGGCGGGCATTCTGTTCAAAGAGTTGGGCTGGATTGTAACCATCGTTACCTCCACCTCTACCCTCATCGCCATCTCGCTCACGCCGATGCTCTGCTCCCAAATGTTGAAATCGAAAAAAGTAACGGTCGATGAGTCTGGAAATCTTATCGAAATCGAGAACAAAGAGGGCTGGTATCAGAAATATATCGTCGGGTTTTTGAACAAAGTGGACATTTGGTACGCCAAAGCATTGCGTGCTTGTTTGAATCATAAAGTGCTGACAATCATCGTTTTGCTACTATTTTTCGTTGCATCGTTGTTGCCAATGGTGTTCGGGAAAATCGGTACCGACTTTATGCAGCAGCAGGACAACGGCCGCCTAAGCGTAACCGTGAAACTGCAACAAGGCACGCGTATCGAAGAGACGCTGAAAACGGCGCGTATGCTCGAGGCGCGATTCACCGAACTGGTGCCAGAAATCATACTTATCAGCACCTCGGCGGGTTCGAACGACGACGCTGGCGTGGCTGCCATATTCTCATCGACCACCAACAACAAAATTTCGATGACCGTGCGCTGCTCGAAAAAATGGGAACGCGAACGCTCTATTTTCGAAATTGCCGAAGTGATGCGTAAAGAACTCGACCGCTACCCCGAAATTATCGACTACACCTGTAATGTTTCGAGCGGCATGGGCGGCAGTGGCAGCGCTTCGACCGTCGATGTCGAAATCTACGGCTACGACTTCAACACCACATCGCGCTTGGCCGAAGATTTGAAACACATTGTGAAAGACAGCGTTCCCGGCGCACGCGACATCAACATCGACCGCGACGACGACCGCGCCGAACTGAAAATCGTTGTCGATAAAGAGAAAATTGCACGCCACGGCCTCACTTCAGCCACCATATCGACCTATGTGCGCAACCGTGTGAACGGCATGGCATCGGGCTATCTGAAAGAGGACGGCGACGAATACGACATTGTGGTGCGCTTGAAAGAGGAGAACCGCAATTCGCTCGACGACATACGCAACCTCAGCATTCCAACAGCGACGGGCGGCAAAATCAAATTGAGCGAAATTGCCGATGTGCAGGAGTATTGGGGACCGCCCACCATCGCACGCAAAAGCCGCCAGCGCATTGTAACCATGAAAGTTACGCCTTACAACACTTCGCTCGGCGAACTGGCCACCAACATCGAACGCGTGATAGCGCATGTCGATATGCCGCAGGGCGTTACCGTGCGCTTGGCTGGCGACTACGAGGATCAACAAGAGACTTTTGCCGACATGGGTATGTTGCTCGCACTGATTGTCATGCTGGTTTATGTGGTTATGGCGTCGCAGTTCGAATCGTTCTCGAAACCAGCCATCATCATGATGTCTGTGCCGTTTGCCCTGTCGGGCGTGGTACTTGCGCTATGGCTGACCAACACATCGCTCGATATGATTGGCGCACTCGGCGTAGTGATGTTGGTCGGCATTGTGGTGAAAAACGGCATTGTGCTGGTGGACTACACCAACCTGATGCGCGACCGCGGCTACGAACTGAACGAGGCCATCGCCTTGTCGGGAGCGTCGCGTCTGCGCCCAGTACTGATGACGGCGTTCACCACCATTCTCGGTATGGTGCCGATGGCTTTGAGTTCGGGCGAAGGCTCCGAAATGTGGCGACCAATGGGCATCGTCGTTATCGGCGGCTTGACCGTTTCGACCTTCCTCACGCTGTTTATCGTGCCTGTGCTTTATGGCGCAATGAGCCGCCACGGCGAGCGCGACAAAGCCGAAAAAGAGCAACGCGAATACATCTTCATGCAGTTAAACGACAAATAAAATTCAGCAACCATGAAATCGGTAATGATAGTTTTCAACCAAGCAAACACGGAGCGTGTCGAATACATGCTCGACCAACTGCACATCACGGGTTTCACCTTTTTCGAGCAGGTGCAAGGGCGTGGCACCAACGGCGGCGAACCACGGCGTGGCACGCACACATGGCCAGAGATGAATTCGGCGGTCATCACAGTGGTGAACGACGAACAGGTGCCAGACCTGCTCAGCACAGTGAAAAAACTCGACAACCGCAACAAGGAAGTCGGCGTGCGCGCATTCGTTTGGAACATCGAGGCGACCGTGTAACAAGCGGTTTGCCACATACAAAAATTGAGGGGAACGCACACGCGCGCCCCTCTTTTTTTGCCCCAAATCTGACGATTACTGCCCTTTCGTGGTGCGCAGCAAATTGATGTCGCCGCTCAATTTATACTGAATCGGATTTCCGTTTTTGTCCAAATCAGTGCCAGTGGCTTGTATGATGTAGTAGTACGCACCTTGCGCCGCTTGCTTGCCGTTGATAGTGCCGTCCCAACCTTTGGCGGGGTCGGTGCTGTGGAAAACCTGCCGCCCCCAACGGTTATACACATAGCAACTGTATGTGAGCAGCGAACGGTACGCCACACGAAACTCGTCGTTTTTGCCATCGCCGTTGGGCGTGAACACATTGGGCACTTCCAATTTCGACTCCAAAACCTTCACATCTATCGAATCGGTATATTCGCATTCGGCCGACATCACCGTGAGTTTCACACGATATTCGCCCGATTCGGAAAAGGTGTAGCGCACATCTTTGTCGCTGTAGCGCATATAGTCCGATGGCTTCTCTTTCGGGAAAATGCGCCAATCGTAATACACGCCATCGATGGGATTTGCGCGGCTCTCGAAAAAGACGACCAGCGGCCCCGAACCAGAAATTTCGCTGCTGTTTGCGCGATCGACCTCGTTTTTGGCAGCGCGCTCCTCGATGGTCGCTTTTATATGCGCCTCTACCGCTATCGCCTTGTAGAGCGGCGATGCAGCCGACTGCTTAATGCCGAACTCCTGCGCCCAATTGTCGCCTGCAAAGGTAAATTGCGTGTCGCAAAGGGGTGCTTCCAACGAAATTTCGGTGAAAGGTGTTTGCAGTTTTTCCATTTTCGGAGTTGGTGCGCTCCACTCTTCGCCGCTAAATGTTATCTCGTCGTACGACAGCGTGAATGTGCGCGGCAGGCGGTGTGTTGCGCCGTTTTTGTCCTTGTAGAGCAAATCGGGAGCCAAAAATATCGGCACTATTTTGATGTAGCGACACTTGTCGTCGGCCTCCACCACATCGACACCCGAAATGGTTACGGGATATTTGGCATAGTCCAGCACCCAGATGTAGAGCGAGTCACGCCCATCGACTTTCAAGATGTAGCCTTCGCTGTCGTCGGGCGAAAATTCGGGTTGATTGCTCACAAAATCGCCAGCAAAAGTGCGCCACTCCACATTGGCTTCCGTGCCTGTGTAGCGCACCTCGGTAGCCGATGTAATGCCATTGAACAAAAAAAGCGCGTCCAAGCCTGTCAAATCGCTCTGCGCCACCTGCACGCACGGATATGTGGCCGACAACGCCGACGACTGCGCCACCAGCGGCAAACTACACGCCGCCACCAATGCCAAAAGTAGGATTTTTTTCATATAGTAGAGTCCTTATTTCAGATTTCAAATTTCAGATTTCAAATTTCAAATTTCAGATTAGGTTGATTAGTTGATCAGTTGATTGGTTGATTGGTCGTTAAAAAGTTGATGAGTTAATAAGTTTAACGCATTGGTGAAAGTCTGTGCGGCAAAATCAATTTTCAAATCTTCAAATTTTCAAATAATTTTGTCCTTACTCTACTTTAATTAAACGCCCAAAATCGCCTTTTATTTTTTCGTGGCGAACAAAAATGGGAAAAACGGCGCGTTTTTCCCATTTCGTCGAACTATTTTTTGCCGTTTTATGGTCTGAAAGTTCCAAAATGTTTGGCGCGAACCGCTTGTCGGTGCAAGTTGGCAGGAATTGCCACATCGGTGTGTGCATCGCTGCCATCGAAAGTGCGGTATTTCACGCGCAAGTAGGCCACGCCAGCCGTATCCAACGCCAGCGGCGCAAGGTCGAACGAGGCGACCTCGCTCAACAACGCCTTCGGTGCATCGCCGTTCAAGTGGTGCCGAAGTTCCACCGTCAGCATCGAATCGAGCGGCGCAACGGCACGCACATCGTGCGCCAGCGAAAACCTATGTTCGGTGAGGCTCGTGCCGTAATAGTCGAACAGCACATTCAGGTAATGCCCCGAAACCCACACCCAAACGGGACTCAACGCCGCATCGCCAAGTGCCGCCATCGCTGCGTCAGAATCTACCAGCACCACTTTCGATTCGCAAGCAATGTGCGCGTAAGTCAAATTTATCGTGTAGGTGTAGTCGGTCGCTGGCGACAGGTACGAATACTCCACATAGCAACGCCGCCCCACCAGCGAATCGTGCAGCACCAGCGCAGGCGATGGAATGTAGGTTGTCGTCGTGTCGTCGTCGAGAAAATAGACTGTGCCAGAGGCGTTTTTGCAGACGGTCAGAATCATCGCCTGAACATCGTCCTCTTCGGTGCTTTTTTCGGTGCAGGCGCAAAAGCCAACAATGGTAAAAACCACTGAAAACCAGATGAATAGAATTTTTGTGCGTCTCATAAATCAGTAGCAAGAAGCAAGTAGTCGGTCGCAAAAACGGCGTTCGCACGAGCACGCCACTCGCTGTTGTTCTATAAAAATGACGAAAAAATTGACCATTTCGTTGCACACTATCAAAAAAATACCTGCAAAAAGAGCATTAAAAAATCAAAATAATTTCATAACTTTGCAGATTCGCACCGATGACCATGACAAACACACTACACCAAATAAAAGCGCGTGCCGAACATTTCCGACATGCGCACCATCGCGGCGGCTACGGCATACATTCGCCCTACGCATTTCGCTGGCTCAACAGCGTGCTGTACGAAAAAACGCCGTTTTACGCCTTTGCGCATCTGCGAACTTTGCGGCGCAAACTGCAAAACGACTGCACGCCCATAGCACTGCAAGGATTCGGCACTGGCAAAGCGCGCCAAACAACCATCAAAGCCATCGCACGAAACGCCTGCGCACGCCGCAAATACGCCGAACTGCTCTTTCGCATCGCCAACGACTGCCAAGCGCGAAACATTCTCGAACTCGGCACAAATCTGGGACTGACTACGCTCCATCTGGCGAAAACCGACACGCGCGCCAAGGTGGTAACGCTCGAAGGCGAACCTGCGCTCCACGCCTTTGCACAGCGACTTTTCGAGTGCGAACACGCCCACAACATACACCCAATCAAAGGCGATATCGACCACACACTACCCATTGCGCTGAAAAATATGCCCGCAATCGACCTCGCATTTTTCGACGCCAACCACACCTACGATGCCACCATGCGCTACTTCGACCAGTGCCTGCCGCATGCGCACGCCCACACCATTTTTGTGTTCGACGACATACACCGCTCCGCCGACATGGAGCGCGCTTGGAACGAAATAAAAACCACACCGCAAATCCGCGTTACCATCGACACCCTGCAAATGGGCATCGCCTTCTTCAACACAGATTTACAAAAAGAAAATTATATTGTAGCGTACTGAATTTCAGAATTTCAGATTTCAAATTTCAGATTGCGGTATCCACAAAGCCTATAAAACTCAATTAAGTAACTGGAAATTAGATAATTGAATAATCAAAAAGTCTTTACTCTTTTGTCTTTACTCTTTATTCTCAAAAAAACCACTTCTCACTGCTCACTTCTAACTTCTCACTATTATAAACTTTCAACTTTACAAACTTTATAAACTAAATTTATGATTTACACAAAAACAGGCGACAACGGTACCACCGCGCTCGTGGGTGGCAAACGCGTGCCAAAAAACAGTGTGCGGCTACACGCCTACGGCACTGTGGACGAGTTGAATTCGTTCCTCGGACTGCTGAAAACGAAAGTCGGCGACGAGCACCGCGCTACCCTACTCGACATACAGCAGACGCTCTTTGCTGTGGGTGCCAACCTCGCCACCGACACCACCGACACGCCGCTGCACGAATCTGCCAAAATTTCGGCGGAAAAAGTGCATCAGTTGGAAAAAAATATCGATAAAATGACCGAAAATTTACCAAAATTAACACATTTTATCGTTTATGGTGACAACGAAGCGTCGGCCATTTGCCACATCTGCCGCGCAGTAGCACGCCGCGCCGAACGCGCCATTTTAGATATTGAAAATCAGCAAGTTATCGATTCGGAATTGAAAAAATACACGAACCGACTTTCCGATTTTCTCTTTGTTTTGGCGCGCACACTGGCCAACGAAAAATGCACGAAATAAAAAAAATGCGATAAAAGTTGAATTTCGTAAAAAAAACAACTATCTTTGCAAGTTGAAAAATAGTCTATAAGCCACTTTTTGTGGCAAAACGAACAAAATTATTGGATTCGCTATGTATTGGACTTTGGAATTAGCCTCAAAATTGGAAGACGCGCCGTGGCCTGCGTCTAAAGATGAGCTCATCGACTATGCTATGCGTTCCGGTGCCCCGCTGGAGGTCATCGAAAACCTGCAGGAGATAGAAGACGAGGGCGACATCTACGAAAGTATCGAGGACATTTGGCCCGACTACCCAAGCAAAGAAGATTTTTTCTTCAACGAAGAGGAATACTAAGTAGTTTTTCGACGGAAAAACGCAAAAAGGCAGCCAAACAACGCAATTTTTCACACTTTTTTCAGTTGTATTGTTGAGGTGTGGCACAACGCACCAAACAAAAACACGGACAAACAGACTTGTGAAACTGCGAAACAAATACTGCCAAAGGTTAAGCCTGACAATCGTATTCGGTATAGTAGCCTGCACTGCAGTACACGCGCAGTTCGACGCGCAACTCACGCAGTACTTCTACAACCGAACGGCAATAAACCCCGCTGTTGTTGGCGAACAACAGATGGTGCAGTTATCGGGACTGCAGCGTTTACAGTGGATTAGCATCGACAATGCCCCACGAACCACATTTGTGTCGGTACACGCGCCTTTCAAAATAGGCAAAACAAAACACGGCGCAGGAGTTCAGTTTGTAAACGATATTTTTGGCATGTTTTCCAACCAGCAAATCAATTTGCAGTACGCCTACAAATTGAAACTGGGCGATGGCTACTTGAATTTCGGCGTGAACATCGGCGTGTCGAATGTCAAATTCAAAGGCGACAGCGTGCGTTGGGTCGAAAGCGACTACCATGTGAAAGACGACGATGCCGTGCCGACAAGTGGCGTTTCGGGGGTCGGGTTCGACTGCGGACTTGGCATTGCCTACACCACAGCACGCTGGCATGTGGGCATATCGGCACTGCACCTGCCCGAATCGAACATCGCTCTCGGTGCATACGATGGATTTCACATGACGCGGCTTTACACCGCCTCGGGCAGTTACGACTTTCGTCTGAAAAATCCCGACTACACCATCAAAACGGCGGCGTTGGTCATTACCGATTTTGCGAGTTGGAATCCGAGCATAACAGCACTGCTCGACTATAAAGGGAAATACTGGGGCGGTCTCGGTGGGCGTTTAGACGCCGTGTCGTTTCTGCTCGGCATAAAAGTGCTAAACGGCCTCGTAATCGGATACGCTTACGACTTGCCAGTGAACAAGATAATAACAGCGAGCCACGGTTCACACGAAATCTATTTGGCGTACGAATTTGGACTCGGCCTAAAGAAAAAAGGCAGCAAACATAAAAGTGTACGAATACTCTAATTTTGAGCATACTATGAAAAAGTCATCTTTCATCATCGTCGTCGCAACGGTAGCCATGCTGACAGGCTGCGCCAAAGCCCCGAAAGGCTTTTTGGGCGGCATCTACGGCAAGTCGAAGCCCGAAACAACGCCATACGGCATGGTATTCGTACCGCGCGGCTCATTCACGATGGGACCCAACGACCAAGCAGCCACATGGGGCATGCAACCCAAGCAGGTAACCAAATCTATCGATGCCTTTTGGATGGACGAAACCGAAATCACCAACGGCGAATATCAGCAATTCGTAGCGTGGGTGCGCGACTCCATCGCACTGGTAAAACTGCGTAGCATCGACGACGAAACCGAAGCCGCCAAATACTTTACCACACACAAAATCTACAAACAAGAAGAACCCGACACCGCCATCAACTGGAAAGCAAAAATTCCGTGGGGCATCAAGTGGAAAGAGGACGATGAACTGACCGAAGCAAAATACAACGCCATAGAAGAGATGTTTTTCAATGGCGAAGAGAAGACCATCGGGCGGCAACTGAACAGCCACATACTCAACTACTCGTACAAGTGGGTCGATTACACACAAGCCGCCCTGCCTGGCAACGAGTTTAACCCCTACACAGGCACTTACAACCCCAACGCCAAAGTGCGCATCGACAGCGCATTTATGCGTGGCAACGCCATTGTCGATACGGTCATTATCAAGCCATTGCGCCACCGCAGCGACCTTGTTTGCAGCAAAATCATCAACATCTACCCCGACACCATGTGCTGGATGCGCGAGTTCACATACAGTTTCAACGAACCCGCCATGCATAACTATTTCTCGCACCCGAGCAATGGGCGTTATCCTGTTGTGGGCGTGTCGTGGGATCAAGCCGTGGCTTTCTGCCACTGGCGCAACCAACTGTACAACTCGGTGCCGGGACTGCCCAAAACGCACGAATTTCGTCTGCCAACCGAAGCCGAATGGGAATATGCAGCGCGTGGCGGTCGCCACTTGGCAATCTACCCATGGGGCGGCCCATACATTCGCGACTCGAAAGGGTGCTTCATGGCCAACTTTAAGCCCACACGCGGCAACTACACCGAAGACGGCTATCTGATTCCCTGCCAAGTGGCCTCGTTCGACCCGAACGACTACGGTCTGTTCGATATGTCGGGCAATGTTTCGGAGTGGACTTCGGACACCTACGACGCCACCGCCGCCACATTCACGCACGATATGAACTCGGCCTACAGTTACTCATCGAAGATGAACGACCCCAAAGTGATGAAACGCAAAGTGATTCGCGGCGGTTCGTGGAAAGATGTGGGCGCATTCCTGCAATGCGGCGCGCGCGACTTCGAATATCAAACCAAGCGTAGCCCCGCCATCGGTTTCCGCTGCGTACGGAGTTACATCGGCGAATAATTACACCATATTAAATAGGTAGAAAAAAAGTAAAATAACAATAACCAAAAAAAACAGAAACTAGAAAAAATTATGGCAAAAAAAGAACGTACGGGGTTCATGAAATGGTATTTCAGCCCACAAGGTAAAAAAGTAGTTGGATGCGTTTACTCTTTGGGAGCAGCGGTAGTTATCGTTGGTGCGCTGTTCAAAATTCTGCACTGGCCGGGCGCGAGCATCATGCTTATGATGGGTATGTTTACCGAAGCATTGTTGTTCTCGATTGGCGTGTTGGACGACCCGCACCCCGACCTGCACTGGAATCACATTTTCCCCGCATTGACCGCAGACGATGCCGATCCACTCTATAACCATCTCGGAAATGGCGTTGGTGGCGCACAACAGCCCGCAGGACAAATTGCTGGCGGCCCGAGCGTCAATCCATTGAAAGACGAAGATGTGAAAGCCATGCAAGACGGCTTGAAAAGCATCAGCGAAGCCGCAAAACAGATTGCAGGCATATCGAAAGTGGCTGGTTTGACCGACTCTTTTGCACAAAACTTGGAACTTGCTGGCACGGCAGCCGCACAATTTGCCGCCAAACAGCAGAACCTCGACGCTGCCTCGCAAGCACTGCTCGCCTCGTACAACGGCATCACCGAAAACATGACGACCGTGCAAGAGAACACGAAACTGTATGTCGAAAAAGCCGAAACCATCAACAAAAACTTGAGCGCGATTAACTCTGTGTACGAAATTCAACTGAAAAATGTGCAGAGCCAAGCCGAAGCCGTCGAGCAGCAGACCGCAAAAATTGCCTCTGTGGCTGGCGATTTGGACAAGGTGCAACAAGCCATGCAAATCAGCGCAAAAGATATGGAAAAATATCAGGACGAGACAACGAAACTCGCCCAAAAAGTTGTCGATTTGAACGCCATTTACGGCAATATGCTCAACGCCATCAACGCTTAAAACGCGCGGCAAACATTTTGTTTAACACCCTAAAACACAGATAGATGAGTGGTGCTACGAATTGTCCGGAAACCCCGAGACAAAAAATGATAGGTATGATGTATTTGGTGCTGACCGCCATGTTGGCACTGAATGTGTCGGCCGATATTCTGAACGGCTTTTTGATGGTGGACAACAGTTTGATTACCAACATCGAAACAGGCAACAAACAGGCGGCGACGCTCTACGACGAGATGCACTATCTCTACGAGCAGAACCCCGACAAGGTAGGCGAATGGCTCGAAAAATCGAAAATCACCAAGCAGAAAAGCGACAGCCTGATAGCCTTTATCCATCAAGCAAAATCCGACCTGATAATGATGGCCGACGGTGTGCAAGTAGATCCCGACACCGTGAATCGATACAAACTGCAGAGTAAAGACAACACCGACATCGCAAGCCGCTATTTCATCGGCGACAACGAGGTGAGTGGTACCGAAAAAGGTCAGCAATTCAAGCAGATGCTCGAAAATTATCGCCACTTTGTGGAGCAGATGTACAACAACGACAGCACGGCCATTGAGATTTACGAAAAGCGTTTTACCACCGCCGATATGCTCAATTCGCACGGCACCGAAACGGTGGCTTGGCTCAACGCACAATTCGAGTCGATGCCGTTGATAGCCGTAACCACGCAGTTGTCGAAATACGAAAGCGATGTGCTGGCCACGCAAAAGGAACTTATCACCTACTTCAAAGGCCAGACCGACGCAGGCGACTTCCGTGTGAACAAAATCGAAGCGTTTGTCATTCCGAACTCGAAACATGTGATGCAAGGCGGCCAATACAAAGCCAAAATTGTGCTTTCGGCGGTCGATTCGACCAAAGTGCCTGAATACTACATTGGCAGCACCAAACTGAACAGCGAAACCTACGCCACCAGTTGCAACACCATCGGCACATTCCCATTCTCGGGCAAAATTGTGCTGAAAGGCAACGACGGTGTGCCGCGCGAATATCCGTTCAAAGACGAATACACTGTGGGTGAGCCATCGGCCACCATTGCCAACGAGGATATGAATGTGGTTTACAAAGGCTTCAACAACCGATTGAAAATATCGGTGCCGGGCGTGAGCGACTCGAAAGTGCGCGTCGATATTACTGGCGGCACACTGACGAAAAACGGCTCGTTCTACATCTGCAAACCGACCAGCAGTTCCGAAGTGAAAATCAATGTGTCGGCCGACCTCGACGGCAAATTTGTGTCGATGGGTAGCAGTTCGTTCCGTGTGAAATCGCTGCCCGACCCTGCGCCATTCTTGCGCTACACCGACGACAACGGCAATGTGGTGGACTACAACCCGAACATCGACGGCTACAAAAAAGCCCCGAACAAAAAGCAGTTGCTGGCCGCAAAATTCATTGCGCAGTATGCCGACGGTCTGTTGAAAGCCAACTTCCGCATTGCGAATTTCGAGATGGTAGCAACGGTGCGCGGCGGTAACACCACCAAGAGTTCGCCCACCAACGCCTTCTCCGAAGACCAGTTGTCGCTGATGAAGGCACTGAAACCGGGTCAGGAGATATTCTTCAAGAACATCAACTGCGTGGGCGACAAAACTACAACGCTGTCGTATCCGCCAATACCCATACCTGCTAAATAAAATTAAGGGGACTTCAATAAATTCCCCATTTCATAAAAAAATAACAAATGACGATTTTTTTGAATACTTTTGTGCGCTTTTTGTTTTTGGACTGCATCTATCTGACTTTCACTCAATTACAATGCCACCGCATTGCGCTTTCGCTCAAGCCAAA
>CAVKTI010000018.1:0-35463 GCA_963659365.1 Acutalibacteraceae bacterium
GATTCTCTCCCCCTGCTGCGCCAGCAGATAGGGGGAGTACCTGCCGAATGGCAGGGGTAGGGGTTGGAATCAATTAAGAATTTTGAATTAAGAATTGGCGGCTGGTGTTGGTTGCGTGGCGTTCCCCCTTCGGGGGAAATGGGAAGGGGGGATATAAGAAAAATTAACAATAAACAATGAAAAATGAATAATAATAACGGCACTATGGCTGCCGAAAAACCAGAAATTAGAAACTAGAAACTAGAAACTAGAAACTAGAAACAAATAAACTTAAAAACAGTGCGTAGCACGAGAAACGGACGCGGCATGCCGCGTCCCTACTTTCCACTTTACACACTTTTAACTTTACAAACTTCGCAAACTTTTTCACTCGTATTTTTTTTCTTGAAAAAAAATACTACCTTTGCAGGTTGAAAAAATATGTTGAAGCGGTTTCTGTACATAGCGTTTGTGGCGGTGTTGCTGGCTTCGTGCAGCAGCGTTGGGCGCTTGCTCAAAGAGAAAGACCCCGAGGTGAAATACGCAGCGGCCAAAAATTTCTTTTTGGAGAAAAAATACGCCAAATGCACGCAGTTGCTCGAAGATGTGTCGCCCTATTTCAAAGGCACTGGGCGGTCGGAAGAGGTGCTCTACTTGCTGGCCGAATCCTATTGCGGGCAAGAGGACTACGCCACCGCCGCCGAATACTACAAAACCTATGTAAAAAACTATCCGCGCGGCGAATTTGCGCAGGAATGCAATTTCAAAATAGGCTACTGCTACTACAAAGATTCGCCCGACCCGCGCCTCGACCCAACAAGCACGCTCAACGCCATGGCTGCGCTCACCGACTTTTTGGAACGCTATCCGTTGAGCGAACGCGCCTCCGATGCCTACCAATACATCTTCGAATTGGAAGACAAAATGGCGTATAAAGGCTATTTGAACGCCAAACTCTATTACAATCTTGGCATGTATCTTGGTAACAACTACCGCTCGGCCATCATCACAGCCAACAACACGCTGAAAGAGTATCCCGAAACGAAACACCGCGAGTTGCTGCTTTTCCTCATCTTGCAAGCCAAATACAAAGAGGCTTCGTTCAGTGTGCAGGAGAAAAAAGCCGAACGCTACAGCGAAGTGGTGGACGAATACTACAACTACGCCTCCGAATTCCCCAACGGCAAATTCATACGCGATGCCAACCGCATGCTCAAAGAGGCCAAAGCGTATGTAAATTAGACAAAAACAAAAATTGTAAATACAAAAAACTATGGATTACAAAAAACTGAAAGCACCGACAAACACCGTTACGCGCGACATGAACAAACTCATCGAACCCGTGGGCAATGTGTACGAAACGGTGCGCATCATCGCGAAACGCTCCAACCAAATTGCTGCCGACCTGAAACGCGAACTCGACAAAAAACTGATCGATTTCTCGTCGTCGTCCGACACTATGGAAGAGGTGTTCGAAAATCAGGAACAAATCGAAATTTCGCGCTACTACGAAAAACTGCCAAAACCCACGCTCGATGCGATAGAAGAGTTCGAAGAAGGAAAAATCTACTACCGCAATCCCGCCAATATGGAAGTGGACGAATAATGCGCTACGCGCACAACAGTTGGCAGGGGAGGGCAGACGCGCTTTCCCCCGCTTTTTGTTTTTTCGGAAAAAATGTTGTAACTTTGCTTGTTTAATATAAGTGTGCCAATTTTTATGCGACCAACGGCTTTGAAACACGCTATGTATTTCGGTTTGATGCTGGGATTGCTATTCTGCATCAACTTTTTTCTCTCCACGCGCAGCAGCGCATTTTGCAGCGTTGCCTCGTGGGCGATAATGGTGCTTGTGCCCTACATCGCCTACCGTTTGACGCTCGATTGCCGCGAACGCGTGTGTGGCGGGCGCATGTCGTATGGCGAGGCGTTTCTCTACGGAATGCAACTCTTTTTCTACGCCGCACTCATTGGCGCAGCGTTTCGGTTGCTCTATTTCAAATACTTCGATCCCGACTTTTTGCCACGCATGATCGACGAATCGCTCCGCATGATGGAGCAACTTGGTATGCCGCTTGGCGAGGTAGAAGTGGGCAATTTGCAACAGATGATGTCGCCCATCAATATGTCGCTCAACTACATCTGGCTCGATGTGCTGGCAGGCACGCTTGTGTCGCTCGTGGTGGCTGCCTTTGCACGCAAAAAAGTGGCTGCCGATAGCAATCTCAAAATTCAAAATCAATAAAAAACGCATCTATGGATATTTCGGTTGTTGTGCCACTGTATAACGAGAAAGAGTCGCTCACGCCGCTCTACGAGTGGATTTCGCGCGTGATGGCCGCCAATGGTTTTTCGTACGAAATCATTTTTGTGAACGATGGCAGCACCGACGGTTCGTGGCAAGTGGTGTGCGATTTGCAAAAAAACGACGCACGCGTGCATGGCATTCGTTTTCGCCGCAACTACGGCAAATCGCCTGCGCTCTACTGCGGTTTTGCGCGCGCTCAAGGCGATGTGGTGGTTACGCTCGATGCCGATTTGCAGGACTCGCCCGACGAAATTCCCGAACTCTACCGCATGATAAAAGAGGAGGGCTACGACCTTGTGTCGGGCTGGAAAAAACGCCGCCACGACAATACGCTGACAAAAAACATTCCGTCGAAAATTTACAACGCCACCGCGCGCCGCGTTACAGGGCTGAAACTCCACGACATGAACTGCGGCATCAAGGCCTATCGCAACGAGGTGGTGAAAAACATCGAAGTGTATGGCGATATGCACCGCTACATTCCCTATCTGGCGAAAAATGCAGGCTTTACAAAAATTGGCGAAAAGGTGGTGGAACACCGCAAACGCCAGTTCGGCTCGTCCAAATTTGGGCTCGACCGCTTTGTACACGGCTATCTCGACCTATTTTCGCTCTATTTTTTGAGCCGCTTCGGCAAGAGGCCGATGCACTTTTTCGGCCTTTGGGGCAGCGTCATGTTTTTGATTGGTTTTGTGGCGGTTTGCGGCGTTGGAATTGTGAAAATAGTGGCGCTGCACAATGGTACGCCAGCTCCGCTTGTAACCGACACACCCTATTTTTATTTAGCACTCACCATGATGATTCTCGGCACACAAATGTTCCTATCGGGTTTCATCGGCGAAATGCTCTCACGCACCTCGCCCGACCGCAACCGTTACCAGATAGCCGAGGAGTTTTGATAGATTAGTCGCAAGATGTGAGTAGCAAGAAGCAAGAAAAGATTTTAAGAAGATAGAATATAGAATATAGACTTTTTAATTACCCAATTGCTTAATTTCCAATTATCTAATTAAATTTCGGAGGCGTTGTTTGGTGCGAACCTGTCCCCTTTGCAAGGGGACGAGCGAAGCGGAGGGGTTTATGAAATAACTCAATGATTCAATGAATCAATAATTCAATGATTTTTCTCGGGGGAAACGGGAAAGGGGGCGACGACCAAATTTCAGAATTTCAAATTTCAAATTTCAAATTAACAGGTTTATCAACTTTCCAAATAACCAAATAACCAAATAACCAAATAACCAAATAACCAAATAACCAAATAACCAAATCCACAACTTATCAACTCATCAACTCATCAACCACACTTTTACACTTTCACACTTTCACACTTTCACACTCAAATAAAATGTCAATTTTTCTCCAAATACTGGGCTACACGCTGCCTGCACTGGTGGTTTTTCTGACTACTTGGCTGGTGCTGCGCAAGCAGTTGGACAACGAGACCGACCGCCGCAATTTTGAGTTGCGCCGCCTGTCGGCCAATCAAATCACGCCTGTGCGCCTGCGTGCCTACGAGCGTTTGACGCTGCTGCTCGAGCGCACACAGCCCGAAGCCATGATTCTGCGCCTCGATTTGCAGGGCATGACCAACATCGAACTGCAATCGAAACTGCTGCAAACCATTCGCACCGAGTTCGACCACAATGTGGCGCAGCAAATCTATGTGTCGCCCGAGGCGTGGGCGATGGTGAAAAATGCGCGCGAAAATTTGGTGCGTGTCATCAACGGCGCAGCGGCGCAAGTGCAGCCCACAGGAGCGGCCTTGCAGTTGGCGCAAAAACTGATTGAACTCTACTCGTCGCTTCAGACCACACCCACCGAAGCGGCACTGAATTGTCTGAAAAACGAGGTGAAAACGCTATGAACGGAACTTTCGAAAACTTGTGCGAAGCGCGTTTTTCGCTCCGCAATTACGATGCCACGCGCGCCGTCGAACCCGAAAAAATCGACTACATCTTGTCGTGTGTGCGGCTTGCGCCGTCGGCAGTGAATTTGCAGCCGTACCGCTTTTTTGTGATTTCCAACAAGGCGTTGCTGGCAAAAATTGCGCAGTGCTACCACCGCGATTGGTTTGCTGCTGCGCCCGTTTGCATTGTGGCGTGCGCCAATCATGCGCAGGCGTGGCACCGCCCGAACGACGGCAAAGATCACGCCGACATCGACACGGCCATCGCCATCGACCACCTGACTTTGGCGGCCGCCGAACAGGGACTTGGCACCTGCTGGGTCTGCAATTTCGATGCACGCCAATGCGCCGAAATTCTCGGCTTGTCCGCAGAATTTGAGCCTGTGGCGTTGATTCCGCTCGGCTATGCTGCAGACGATGGTTGCGCCCCACAGAAAAAACGAAAATCGAACGAAGAGTTGTTCCAAATGATTAATTGACAGTGAAAAAGAGGCTAAAAACGATACTCATTGCCGCAACGGCGTGCGCTCTGGCGGCGTGCAGCGGCAGCAACGACGGCACTTGCTACAAAGAACGCAATGTGGTCGCTGGCGTGGCGCTCTACAAGGCCGAATACAGCGATTCGAAAGAATCCTATGTCCTCTCATCGACCACGGAACAGATTACAGTTCAGGGACTTGACAACGATTCGACGCTCTACAAAGCCACCTCGTTGAGTTCGTTTTCGCTGCCGCTCCGCATCAAAGCCGATTCGTCGGTGTTTGTGCTGCAACGCGACTCGACGGGTGCCGACACGCTCACCATTTTCCACACCAACGAAAACAATTTCATTTCGATGGAGTGCGGCTGCTTCGTTTTTCACACAATCAAAGATGTGCAAGCCACTGCCAACCAAATCGATTCGGTGGTGCTGCTCGAAACGCACGTCGAAAATGTTTCGAACACACATTTGCGCATCTATTACCGAGTAAAAAAATGAGATTTTCTGCAAAAAACATATTGTTGCCGCTGCTTTTGCTGATTTTGGTCGCGCCGCTGCACGCTCAAAAACAGCGTACTGCCGAAAAAGCCCCCACCGATTCTGTCATTTTCCGTGGTTTTTCGGCGCATCTCGACATCGCTTCGCCGCTCATGGGCATTGTCATCGACAAGGGCGTGATAATGGGCGAGGCGCAGTTCGACATCAACTTGCGGAACAAATTTTTCCCGATTTTCGAAATTGGCTACGCCACGGCAAATGTAACGGCCGACAATGCGACGAACTACCGCGCATCAGCACCATTTTGGCGCGTCGGAATTAACTATAACTTCCTGAAAACCAAGAAGAATAATGTCGAAAAGTTGAACCGCAACTATCCGTTTATCGGTTTGCGCTACGGCATGGGCGTGGTCAATTACAGCATGGACAATGTGCCGTTTTCCGAAGGCTATTGGAACGAAAATGGCACGATAAAATTCGACGGCAAAAATATCTACACAGGCTGGTTCGAGATTCTGGCGGGCGTGCGTGTCGATTTGGCAAAAGGCTTTACCATGGGCTGGTCGGCGCGCGTGCGACTGGGGCTGCACACCTCGCTGAATAACGATTCGCAACTCTGGTTCGTACCCGGATACGGCAAATCGGGCGGCGCACAATTTTCGTTCAACTACACCATGGGATTCGCCTACCGCACCAAGTTCGAGCGCGACCGCATGAAAGCCGTGACGGCAGAGTAGGGCGTTACTTCTCTTTCCCCAACAAAATGGTGTCGATCCACTTTTTCAACTGCTCTTTGGGCTGAAGTCCAAGTGCAATTTCGGGCGTGCCGCTCATCGGGCAGAAAACGATGGTGGGATAACTGCGCACACCGAATATATAGGCCAGTTCGCGCTCCTGCTCGGCATCGACTTTGTAGATGTAAATCTCCTTGCTGTACTCTTTCGACAACTCCTCCAAAATCGGCGCCAACCGCTTGCAAGGGCCGCACCATGTGGCGTAAAAATCGATAACGCACGGCCGATCGCCGAGATATTTCCACTTGGTGTCGGCTTCGTAGTTGTCCACTTTTTTCAGAAATTCGGCCTTTGTCAGGTGTTGCGTTTGTGCGCTGGCAACGCCAACAAGAGCCATTGCCGCCACAATCAGGGCTATTTTTTTCAGTTTCATACGCTGGTCAAACTATTTTCTACGACAAAGATACAAATTTTTGCGCCGTCGAGCAACTTTTTGCACAAAAGTCGAAAAAAAATCGTAATTTCGCTTCAAATTTCTGCCGAAAATGAAACAGACGCTCGCCACACTCTACGAAAACTACGCCCACACGCCGCCCGACACGATTGTGCCGCTGGCGCAGTCGGGCAGCAACCGCCGTTACTACCGCATCACCGCTGGCAATGCCACTTGCATCGGGGTCGAAGGCGTGTCGGTGGCCGAAAATAGAGCGTTTGTTGCGCTGGCACGCCATTTTGCAGCGCAGGGACTGCCTGTGCCGCGCCTGCTGGCTTGTGCCGACGACTGCTCGTGCTATCTGCAACAAGATTTGGGCGCGCAGTCGCTGTTCGATGCGCTGGCGGCTGGCCGTGCGTCGGGCAATTATTCCGAGCAGGAAAAACAGTTGTTGCGCAAAACGGTAGCGCTTTTGCCCGATGTGCAGTTTCGGGGCGCGCACAACCTCGATTTTTCGGTCTGCTATCCGCTGGCGGCTTTCGATGCGCGCTTGGTGGCGTTCGACCTCAACTATTTCAAGTACTGTTTTCTGAAACCTGCGGGACTTGAGTTCGACGAGGTGGCGCTACAAAACGATTTCGACCGCTTTTCAAACCTGCTGCTGGCCGACGATTTCCACACTTTTATGTACCGCGATTTTCAGGCGCGCAATGTGATGTTGCTCAATGGCGAAGAGCCTTACCTCATCGACTTTCAAGGCGGTCTTCGCGGCCCGATTTACTACGATGTGGCATCGTTTTTGTGGCAGGCCAAAGCCAACTATCCGCCCGCCTTGCGCGACGAACTCATCGCTGTTTATCTGCAAAAACTGTCTGAATATCAGGTGGTTGATAAGAGTTATTTTCTAAATCGTTTGCGCTATTTTGTGCTGTTTCGCACTTTGCAGGTGTTGGGCGCATACGGTTTTCGTGGGCTGGTCGAGCGCAAGGCGCATTTTTTGCAGAGCGTGCCGTTTGCGATGGCCAATCTGCGCGAACTGCTGGCGCAACCCTTTGCCGAAATGCCGTATCTCTGTCGGATTTTGTGCGAACTGGCGCAAATGCCAAGGTGGCAACACGCATTCGTCGGGGTGCAAGGGCGTTTGACGGTGCGAATTTTCAGTTTTTCGTACAAAAAAGGCATTCCCGACGACCTTTCGGGCAACGGCGGCGGCTATGTGTTCGACTGCCGCGCCACGCACAACCCTGGGCGTTACGAAGCCTACAAAAAATCGACGGGCATGGACGCCGATGTAATCGATTTTCTCGAAAAAGATGGCGAAATCACCGTTTTCCTCCAGTCGGTCTATGCGCTGGCCGATGCCCATGTGGCGCGCTATTTGCAGCGTGGCTTCACCGATTTGATGTTCTCGTTTGGCTGCACAGGCGGACAGCATCGCTCGGTCTATGCCGCCGAACATTTGGCGCAACATCTGGCTAACAAATTCGACATCGACATCCTACTCGAACACCGCGAACAAGGAATAGTTCGGAGAATTAGGAGTGAGGAGTGATGCGGCAAAGCCGCAATGACAAATTTCAAATTTCAAATTTCAGATTTCAGATTTCAGATTTCAAATTTCAAATTTCAAATTTCAGATTTCAAAGAAACATAGAAACATAGAAACAAAAATTGCGTCAGCAATTTTGAAAAACTAGAAACCAGAAACTAGAAACCAGAAATAAAAATCGCTTCAACGATTCAACAGTTCAACTCCTCAACTTTTCAACTCATCAACCCAATTTGAAATAACATGAACTGCCTTATTTTTGCGGCTGGACTTGGGACGCGCCTGAAACCGCTTACCGACACTATGCCAAAAGCGATGGTTTCTGTGGCTGGGAAACCGCTGATAGAGCACCTTTTGCGCAAAGTGGCGGCGGCTGGTTTCGACAAAGCGGTGGTGAATGTGCACCATTTTGCCGACCAAATTATCGATTTTGTGTCGAGTCGCGATTTTGGGCTGAAAATCGCCATCTCCGACGAACGCGATGCGCTGCTCGAAACGGGCGGTGGCATCAAAAAAGCGCAGTCGCTGCTTGGCGCCGACCAGCCATTTTTGGCGCACAATGTCGATATTCTGTCGAATTTGGATTTGCGCCAGTTCTACCAAATGCACCGCAGCAGCGATTTGGCTACGCTGCTCGTCAGTCGCCGCGCTACAAGCCGTTACCTGCTTTTCGATGCCGAACGGCGGCTTGTCGGCTGGACAAATGTGCAGACGGGCGAGGTGAAATCGCCCTATCCCGACCTCGATGTGCAGCAGTGCGAAAAACTCGCATTTTCGGGCATTCACACCATCTCGCCAGCCATATTTCCATTGATGGAGGCGTGGCAAGGACGCTTTTCAATCATCGATTTTTACCTTTCGGTGTGCGCCAGTCAAACCATTCGTGGCGTGGAAGTGCCGCACACAAAAATACTCGATGTCGGCAAAATCGACACCCTGCACGAAGCGGAAAAATTTCTGCAATAGAAATCGCAATTTCAAATTTCAGATTTCAAATTTCAGATTATTGGATTAACCAAATAACCAAATCAGCAAATAACCAAATCCACAATTCAACAAAAACACAGAAACATAGAAACAAAAATTGCGATAGCAATTTTGAGAAACTTGAAACAAGAAATTACTTTCGCACTCTTAAAAAATGATTGACACCCACACACACATTTATACCGAAGAGTTCGACATCGACCGTGCTGCGGTGGTTGAGCGGGCGCGCGCCGCTGGCGTGCAGCGCGTGGTGCTAGCCAACGAGGACAGCGCAAGCATCGAACGGTTGCAGCGCACGGTGAGCGTATTCCCCGATTTTTGCGCAGCGGCCATGGGGCTGCACCCCGAAAGCGTCAAAACCGACTACCGCACCGAACTCCGCTGCATAGGCGACGAACTGGCCAAAGGCGGCTATTGCGCCGTCGGCGAGATTGGCATCGACCTCTATTGGGACACCACTTTTTGTGCCGAACAGGTGGCCGCTTTCGAGCAGCAAATCGATTGGGCGTTGGCACTCGACCTGCCTGTGGTGCTGCATGTGCGCAAGGCTTTTGCCGAAGTGTTTGCCTCGTTGGCACGCTTTGCTGGCAAGCCGCTTCGTGGCGTATTTCACTGCTTTGGCGGCGGTGTCGAAGAGGCGCGCAAAGCCGTTGCATTGGGATTTTTCTTGGGTATTGGCGGCGTGCTTACCTATAAAAATAGCCGTCTGCCCGACATTTTGTTGCCAATCGGTGTGGAACACCTGCTTTTGGAAACCGATGCGCCCTACCTGTCGCCGGTGCCGCACCGTGGCAAGCGCAACGAACCAAGTTTTGTGGTGGAAACCGCACGCACAATGGCCGAAATTTTTCGCGTGCCGCTCGAAAAAATTGACGAAACAACCACCCGAAACGCCACCGAATTGTTCCGACTACAGTAGAAGACCGACCGCAAAAAGACCATATTTTTGTTGCTTACTTTCTAAAAATCAACATTTTAGCGCATTTTTTGCTGTTTTGTTGTTTTTTTTGTATATAATTTGCAAAAAAAATAGTAAATTGCGCTCGATTTTAGGTGCGTGAGAATGCGCTCTCCTAATTTCTAAAAAAAGGACAGAAAAATTAGGGTATAAAATCAGAAAAAAAACTGGAATCACGCCGTTGGAAAGATGCTCGAGTGGTTTAAGAGGCACGCCTGGAAAGCGTGTATGCGCCAAAAGTGTATCAGGGGTTCGAATCCCCTTCTTTCCGCTTAATTATTTGTAAATCAAATTTCTAACCAAAAACAAAACACAAAATGAAAAGAACATTTTCAATCCTGACGCTCGCGGCACTCTTCTTTTTTGGAACGGCCGCAGCGGTTGTAGCACAAGAAGCGGCTCCAGCAACCGAACCTGCTGCCGAAGAAGTTGTTGACGAACAAGCCGCCGTGGTCGAAGAGGTAGCCGAAGAACCTGTCGAAGAGGAGGTTGGTCTGCACCAGACACTGAAAACAAAATTCATCGAGGGCGACGCTGGCTTTATGTCCACTGTGGCTTTCTGCTTGATTTTCGGTTTGGCGCTCTGCATCGAACGCATCATCTATCTGGGACTTGCTTCGGTCGATTCCGATAAACTGCTCCGCGAAGTGCGCAAAGCATGGGACGAAGGCGGCGTAGAGGCAGCATTGGAAGTGTGCCGCAACACCCGCGGCCCGATAGCCTCCATATTCTACCAAGGCCTCTCGCGCTACGACGAAGGCGTTGATTCTGTGGACAAAACAGTGGCCTCCTACGGCTCGGTGCAACAGGGTCTGCTCGAGAAAAACCTCTCGTGGATTTCGCTCTTCATCGCATTGGCACCAATGTTGGGCTTCATGGGTACGGTAGTCGGCATGATTCAGGCTTTCGATAAAATTCAACAAGCAGGCGATATCTCGGCAACCATCGTGGCTGGCGGTATCAAAGTGGCTCTGTTGACGACCGTATTTGGTCTTATCGTGGCCATCATCTTGCAAATTTTCTACAACTACATCTTGTCGCGCATCGATGTGCTGGTAAACGACATGGAAGACACCTCCATCGCTCTGCTCGACATTGTGGCCGAGAAAGCCAAAGTTGCCGAACAGAAATAAACCCATTTGTAGAGCAGAATAAAACCTTTTAATTATGTCAAAATTTTTGGAAAAATTGCCGAAAATCGTGATGTGGGCTCTGCTCAGCGTGTCGGTTGTCGTGGGCGTACTCTTCTTTGTCGGAGGCGGCGAAGAGGTCGATATCAACGGCAACATGTGGAACCAACCACACTTCACCGATGCGTTGCTCAACTGGTCGTACATCTTGTTCGGCATAGCGTGCTTGGTGGGCATCTATTCGCTCATCAGATTCGATAAGTCGATATTCTTCAAAAAGAAAAAAGACAGCCTCACCATCTTCGATGTCATCTTTTTCAGTCTGATAGTGTTCGTCGTTGCATGGTTCTGCGGTAGCGATGCCTACATCAGCATCATCGGTTACGAAGGCAACCAAAATGTTGGTTTCTGGTCGCAATTTACCGATGCGTGCATCATCGCCTCCTACATACTGTTTGCAGGAGCCTGCGTGAGCGTTGTTGCCACACTATTTTTCAAGCGTTTTAGAAAGATAAACAAACAGAAAGCGTCTTAAAAAGAGAAAGTTATGTCAAAACGAAAAGTTCAGGAAATCAATGCAAGCTCGATGGCCGACATTGCCTTTCTGCTCCTCATATTCTTTCTTGTAACGACAACCATGTCGGTGGACAAAGGTCTGTCGCGGCGTTTGCCGCCACCGCTGCCGCCCAACATGGAGAAGCCGAACACCGATGTGAAAAAACGCAACATTTTCGTCGTGCTTATCAATAGCAACAACCAGTTGCTGGTGCAGGGCGAACCGCTCGATGTGAAGCAGTTGCGCGAGAAGGCCAAAACCTTCATCAAAAACGAGGCGGCCGATCCGTCGTTGCCCGAAGTTCTGCCCATTGAGGTAGAAATCGACGGCCAGAAAGAGACTGTACTGACGACCAAAAACCACCTTATATCGTTGCAAAACGACCGTGGAACGCTCTATCAAAAGTACATAGAGGTGCAGAATGAACTTGTGGCCGCATACAACGAGTTGCGTAACGAGTATTCGCGGGCACGCTTCGGAGTGGCCTATGCGGAGTTGGACGAAGATAGGCAAAAAGCCGTTCAAGCCATCTATCCGCAGAAAATTTCGGAAGCAGAACCCAAAAACTATGGAGGGAAGAAATAATGGCAAAAATTCGTAAAGGCGAGAAAAAAGATGTACCCGCCATCTCGACGGCATCGCTGCCCGACATCATTTTCATGCTGTTGTTCTTCTTCATGGTTTCTACTTCGATGAAGGAGGTTACATACAAAGTCGATATTCATGCGCCCGAAGCCACCGAACTACAATCGCTCGAGAAAAAATCGCTGGTGCGGTTCATCTACATTGGCGAGCCGAAAAAAGAGTTCAAAGGCAAGTACGGTAGCGAAACGCGCATCCAACTCGACGATGCGTTTGCCGATGTGTCGCAACTCGAAGAGTATGTAGTGCGCGAACGCGAGGCAATGCGCGAGGACGAGCAGAATCTGCTCACCATCTCCATCAAAGCCGACCGCGATACAAAAATGGGCATCATCACCGATGTGAAGCAGGCGTTACGCCGCGCCTACGCACTGAAAGTGAACTATGCCGCAGCACCACGCGTAGCCTCTTATTGAGTAAACGATCATAGCATTTGGGCGTGGGGACAGACTTTTCGAGAGTTTGTCCCTGCGTTTTTTTTGCCTGTTTTGGTCGCTGCGATGGGTGCAAATGCCCCAATGCGCACCTGCATATCGAAAAAAAGTTGTACCTTTGTCCCGATTTTTTGCTGAAAGAATCGACTTTTTAGGTACTTATTGATAATTAAATCATTGATAATGAGCGCAACAGGCAGAAAAAAAAGTGTTTCTGTACCCAAACGCCTGAAAGCAGGGTGGGGCTACAGAATCTACAAAAGTTATGTGCGCTGGATGCAGGACCATCTGCTCTACAAGCGCGTGCACTACCTGAATATGGAGCGTGTGCCGCAGGCTGGCACGCCGTGCATCATTGTGTCGAACCACCAAAACTGCGCCAACGACCCGCTGGGCATACTGCTCGGCCTCGAAAACGAACTGCGCCCCTATGTCATTGCGCGCGCCGACGCTTTTTCGATTCATCGCTTGGTTGCCAAATTTTTCTACTGGATTGGTATGCTGCCCGCCTTTCGTATGGATTGGGACGGTGCCGATTCGCTCAAAAAAAACGACGAGATTTTTCGCATATCGGGCGGCAAACTGCTCGAAGGCAACCGCCTTATCATGTTTCCCGAAGGCACGCATCAGGACAAGCGTTTCTTGGGAGAGTTCAAGTTTGGCTACACGCGGCTGGCGTTTCTCACTGCCGAAATGGGCAATTTCGAGCGCGATGTGGTGATTCTGCCCGTGGCGCACCACTATTCACGCTATTTCGGTCTGCAAGCCGATTTTATGGTAACTGTGGGCGAGCCGATTTCGCTGGCGGCGTACTACGAACTCTACAAAACCAAGCCACGCACGGCGCAACGCGAGGTAAACAAACTGGTGCGCACGCAGATAGAGCAGATGATGCTCGATGTGCGCGATTTGGACAGCTACGATGCCATCGATTTTATTCGCGAAACTTGGGGGCGGCAGTGGGCATCGAAAAACGGCAAAAATCCCGACCATCTGCCCGAAAAATTGGCAAGCGACCAGCAGTTGGTGGCGCATTTGGCGCAATGCCAAGCAGAACAGCCCGACGAGGTGCAGGCAATCTACGACGATGTGCGCACTTTGCAGCGTGGAATAGCCGATTTGCGCATTGCCGACCGACTTTTTGATGCATGTCCGTCGCATTTAGCGACAATTTTTGCTATTTTGGCACAGATTTTGCTGTTACCGTTGTGGGTCGTTGCACTTTTTCCGCACGGAATAGTGTATAACGCGCCGAAATTGTTGCTCAAGAGCGACAAAATGTTCACGAACACGCTCATTTTCATACTCGATGTGGTGCTGCTTTTGCCACTTTTTGCGCTGGCAACGCTACTGACGATGGGCCTTGCGTGGGGACTTTGGTGGCAAGCCGCCGTGTGGATTTTGCTGTGGCCAGCGTTGGCACTCTTTGCGTGGTACGACTACCGTTGGATGCGGCGCACTTGGCAAGCGATTCGTTTCAAATGTCGAAAAAATCGGATGAAAATCAGCAAGTTGCGCGAATTGCGCACGCATTTGCACACACAACTCGACAAGATATTTAACACCAAATAGAGGAGATAGAATCATGAAAAAAATTGCATTTTTGGCTGTTTGTGCGTTGGTTGCTGTGGCTGCCACCGCAAAAACTCTGCCCGAAAAGGCCGCCAAATTCATCGAAGTGGCATTCCCAGAGCGCACGGTGCTGCTGCTCGATGCCAAAGTGAATTACGAGGTGATGCTCGACGATTTCACCGAAATCGACTTTGATTCGAAAGGCAATTGGACGGAAATAAACGCCAAAAAACAGGGCGAAATTCCCGATTCGGCCGTGCCAGCCAAAATTTTGGAGTCGGTAAACAAACATTTCCAAGGTCAGAAAATCGTGAAAATCGAGCGCAGTTCGCGTGGCAATTACGAGGTGGAACTCATCAACGACATCGAAATTAAGTTTAACAGCGACTTCATAATCATCGAAATCGACAAGTAAACGATTGTAAATCAGAAAAATATACGAATGAAGAGAGTAGTTATCACTGGTATGGGCATCTACTCGTGTCTTGGCACGAGCCTCGACGAGGTGCGCGATGCTCTGTATAATGGAAAATCGGGCATTGTGTTCGACCCCGAGCGCAAAGCGATGGGTTTTCGGTCGGCATTGACCGCCAAAATCGAGGTGCCCGACTTGAAAAAAGAGTTGAGCCGTTCGCAGCGCGCCTTTATGCCCGAGCAGGCAAAATACGCCTATTGCGCCACGGTCGAAGCCCTGCGCAACGCCAAAATAGACCAAGATTATCTCGATGCACACGAGGTTGGGTTGCTCTATGGCAACGACAGTTCGGCCGACCCAACGGTGCGCGCGGTAGATATGATTCGTGAGAAAAAAGACACGACGCTATGCGGCTCTGGAGCCATCTTCCAGTCGATGAATTCGACGGTAACGATGAACTTGGGCTGCATTTTTCATCTGAAAGGCATCAACCTGACGGTGTCGGGGGCTTGTGCCAGCGGTTCGCACGCCATCGGATTGGGCGCATTGCTCATTCAAAATGGCTTGCAAGATATGGTCGTTTGTGGTGGCGCACAGGAGGTTAATCCGTTCTCCATCGGCTCGTTCGATGGCATTTCGGCATTTTCGGTGCGCGAGGACGAACCGACCAAAGCCAGCCGCCCGTTCGACCGCGACCGCGACGGACTGGTGCCGGGCGGCGGTGCTGCCACGGTCATCATCGAAGAGTACGAACACGCTGTGAAACGCGGCGCACCGATTTTGGCAGAGGTTTTGGGCTATGGTTTCTCGTCGAACGGCGACCACATCTCGTCGCCAAATGTCGAAGGGCCGAGCCGCTCGCTGCAAATGGCCATAAAACGCGCCGGCATCGACATTCGCGAGATTGGCTATGTGAACGCACACGCCACTTCGACCCATGTGGGCGACGCGCAGGAAGCCAAAGCCATCAGCAACATTTTTGGCGAACGCACGGTAGAAGTTACCTCGACCAAATCGCAGACTGGCCACGAAATGTGGATGGCGGGTTCGAGCGAACTCATCTACTCGATGTTGATGATGAAAAACGACTTCATTGCGGCGAATCTCAACTTCGAAAATCCCGACGAAGACAGCGCAAAACTGCTGATCCCCGACAAACGCATCGAAAAACATTTCGACACATTCTTGTCGAACTCATTTGGATTTGGTGGCACCAACGCCACACTTATCGTGCGCAACATGTAACCCGAAAAAACAGGCTATATGGACAAAGCAGAATTGATAAAACAGATAAACGAAATCCTTGCACAAGAATTTGAGGTGGAAGAGGCCGCCATCACGCCCGACGCGAACATCAAAGAAACGCTGATGCTCAACAGTTTAGATGTGGTGGATATGGTTGCCATCATCGAATTTAAGTTTGGCGTGAAAATTGCGGCAAGCGACTTGCCAAATGTCCAGACATTTGCGGCACTGTACGATTATGTTTACAACAATCAGAAATAATTTTACAAATCACAAAAAAACAGAAAAATAGAATGGAAAAACAGGAATTGATAGCCAAAGTGAACGAAGTTTTGGCTGAAGAATTTGAAAAAGAGGTGTCGGACATCACGCCCGATGCCGACATCAAAGCCACGCTCGAACTCGACAGCCTGAGCCTTGTCGATATGGTGGCGCTCATCGAAAACGAATTTGGCGTGAAAATCAAGCCGTCCGAAATGCCTCAAGTGAAGACTTTTGGCGCGCTTTACGATTTCATTGCCGAGCGCATGGCGTGATGGACGCAAAGCCGCTTTTCACGGGTGAAGCGATCTATCGGCTCATACCGCAGCGGCCGCCTATCGTGATGATAGACACGCTGATTGACGCGACCGATGGCGAAGCCCGCACCGCACTGACTGTCGCTGCCGACAACATTTTTTGTTCGGCGAGGCAGTTGCGCGAGCCAGGACTGATTGAGCATATCGCTCAATCGGCGGCGGCTTTTGCTGGTTTTGCCACCTACAAACAGGGCTTGCCGCCCAAGTTGGGCTACATCGGCGAATTGAAAAAAATCCGCATCAATGCGCTGCCGCTCGTGGGCGACACGCTGCACACTACGCTGCGCGTGCTTGGCGAGGCGGCTGGCATTACGCTGCTCGACGCCGAAACGCGCGTTGGCGACACTGTGGTGGCCGCTGGGCAGATGAAAATTTTTATCAAAGAAGAGTAGGAATGCGCGAATGCGTCCTTTCCCATTCCCTCCGAAGGGGGGGAAGCCACTTTCGAACTAAAAAATGCTCCTATCGAAGATAGAGGCATTTTTTTTATCGCTGTCCGCTAAAACTTTTTGTGAGGTAAAAATAGCTCACCCGATAAATCTAGGGGGGGAAGTTTTGTTTTTGAGATAAAAGTCCTACCTTTGTTGCATGAACAATCAAGGACTATTAGCATTGGCGCAGTCAATACCATAAAGTTCGACCGACAGGGCGACCGCTGCCGCATGGTGGGCTACAACACCGATGCCATCGCCTTTGAACAGTCGCTGCGGCCGTTGCTTGCGCCGCACCACGACAAAGCCCTTGTGCTGGGTACTGGCGGCGCATCGCGGGCGGTTACCTTTGTACTCAACAAACTCGGTATAGAATGGATTTATGTGTCGCGCGAAGCAGGCCCATGCCGCCTCGACTACGCCGAAACCGATGCCGAAGTGGTGGCTGCGCACCGCCTAATAATCAACACCACACCGCTCGGCATGTATCCCGAGGTGGAGGGCTATCCCGACATTCCCTACCGCGCACTGACACCGCAACATCTGCTGTTCGATTTGGTCTATAATCCCACCAAAACCCAATTTCTCGCCAAGGGCGAAGCATTTGGCGCAACCATAAAAAACGGCACCGAAATGTTGCACCTACAAGCCGAAGCCGCCTACCGCATTTGGACAGCGGCAGAGTAGGCGAGTGAGGGAAAGTATGGCTAAATACTTGAGATTTTTCGTTCATTTCTTTTGACGACCAAAAGAAACGAACCAATTTTGCGATTTAGCGTTCGCGTTCCGAAACGCCTCAAATTTTCAAATTTTCAAATCTTCAAATTTTCAAATAGTTGAAATATCGCTGCTGGTTCGTAGTGAAATGCGTACCATTTGCATATTTCAGAAAAAATACATACCTTTGCAATAGTATCTGTTCGCCGAGTGGAGTGCGGCGGCAGAGGCACAACATACCACTCCAAACTTTAGCGTTTGCTATTGTTCTATTCGCATTGAAATGTGGAAGTTTCAAAAAGACAGAATAGGAACAAGTCATGCAAACGCCCACGCTATCTTGCGTGGGCGCGACTTGTATTCTGTCAGGCATCTTCCACAGCCGCAATGCGAGCAAGTTACGCTCGCGTTTTTTTTTGTGCGTATAGAGCAATGGGAAACTGCCCTAACATTTATGCACAATGCCCAACTACGAGAAACAGACCGACCGCATTATTGGTAATCTGCTCAATTATGCCCAAATTGCCTACACCGAGAACGGCAGTAACATTGAACCAATCTGTGAGGCGTTACGCACGGCTTCTAAACGGGGTACGGGAAAGAAAGGCTTCCCCGAGTTCGTGGCGCAGGTAGGCGATTTTATCATTGTCATAGAGGACAAAGCAGACACGGACAAGCACATTAAGTTCCTTGACGACCGCCGTACGAACTTGCTGATGGACAATAGTTCTATTACGGACTATGCCGTCAATGGAGCAGTACATTATGGGCAAAAGATTGTTATGGGCAGTCCGTTCAAAAAAGTATTTGCTTTTGGGTGCAGCGGTACGGAGCAGGGCAGAATGAAGATACAGCCCGTCTATATCACTCCCGCCGGATACCAAATCATCAAACCGCAACAGGACTTTTCGCAGTTTACCGCTACCAACATTGAGAATTTCTATCAAACAGAGGTACTCAACCACAAGACTGCCGAACAAATCGAACTGGAAAACATACTGAACAGCGCACAAAAACTGCACGAAGACCTCCACACTTACGGCTCGCTGAGCAATCTTGAAAAACCGGTTGTGGTATCGGCTATTCTGCTTGCATTGCAGAACGAAGATTTCGATACCGAGCAATTGACAGGAGACGCTGTTGATACCGATGGAGCAAAGATATTTCGTGCCGTAGAAGAATATATGAGTAGAGTAAAAGTGGCTCCCGAACAAAAGAAATCGCAAGTACTCGACCAGTTCCGTTTTATTGCCAACCGCCCGAATCTTTCTGCTGCGAATAGTCGCCTTGGCAGAACTCCGTTGCGCTATTTTGCCGAGTATCTCTATTCCCGTGTGCTGACGGCATTCAACTACAATAGTGCCGAAGATGTACTCGGACGGTTCTATGGTGAGTTTATGAGTTACAGCGGGGGCGATGGACAGTCGTTGGGCATTATTCTTACTCCGAAACATATAACTACGCTTTTCTGCGAACTGCTGGAACTCAAGCCAACGGACAAAATACTCGACCCTTGCTGCGGCACAGGCGGTTTCCTCGTGGCAGCTATGCAACAGATGTTATCCAAAGCCCGCACACAGCAGCAGCGTAACGAAATCAAACGCGACCAATTGCACGGCATAGAGATGAACGAGGGTATGTTCTCGATCGCTACTACCAATATGATACTGCGGGGAGATGGCAAGAGCAATCTTGTATGTAATGATTTCTTCCGTTTTACCGCAGAGGAGTTGCGCCAAAAACATTTCACGGTTGGGATGATGAACCCGCCGTACTCGCTGGCAAAAGGCAAAGATACCGCACACTTAAGCGAGTTGCACTTTATCAGCCACCTTCTCGACTCGCTCGACGAGGGCGCACGATGTGCAGTCATCGTGCCGCAATCAACTATGGTCGGTAAGACAAAAGAGGACAAAGGAGAGAAGGAGTATATCCTTCAGCATCATACATTGGAAGGCGTTATCACACTCAACCCGCAAACCTTCTTTGGCGTAGGTGTTAATCCCGTGATAGCCATATTTCGTGCGCACTGCCCGCACCCCGATAACTATTATGCCAAATTCGTTAACTTCAAGGATGACGGCTACGAGGTACAGCGAAATATCGGTCTGCTTCCCACAGAGCGAGCCGCCGAACGAAAGAAGTTGCTATTGGATTGTTGGCTCAATAATAAGCCTGTGCATACCGACTTTATGGTGCGCTCTACGGTGTTGCCCGACGACGAGTGGCTGCACTCGTTCTACTATTTCAATGACACCATTCCTACCGAAGCCGACTTTGAAAAGACAATGGCAGACTACCTGACTTTTGAGTTCAATATGGTTACCCACGGCAGAGGGTATTTGTTTAACAATGCACAGAACAACAACACACAAAACATCTAACAATTACTGGGGACGCAGAAAACTCACTGGGATGTGAAGCGTAAGGCAGGTGTGCGTAGCACACTGTAGCGATACGAAATAATCGTTTGAGCCCTTGGCGAAATAAGAAGCCCGGTGGGCTGAGTAGAACTCCTTATCGCCTCGCCTGCGGCAATAGTATCAACAACCACTGGGGACGTGGGCGCCTCGCCTGCGGACAATAAAAAAAGCAACAACATGAAGACATTACAAGAATGTACTTGGAAAGAGTTCCAAATTTCTAATGTGTTTGATGTTTCTGGAACTATCACAACACCTCCAACTAAACTTATAGCAGGAGGAAACACGCCCCGTGTTACCTGTGCTGCAACGAACAATGGTTTGGATAGTTTCTACACCAACAAGCCGACTGAAAAAGGAGGAGTTCTCACTATTGATAGTGCGACTATTGGCTTTGTGGGCTATCATCCCTATGATTTTATAGCCACAGACCATGTGGAGAAATTGACCCTAAAAAATGGAGATAGACTATCCTATTTAGCAGGATTGTTCGTGAAAGGAGTCATAGAGAAAGCAATAGGTACAAAATATGGTTATGGCTATAAATTTGCCCAACAGCGAATAAAGCGCCAAACAATTATTCTCCCCACAACCCCGGATGGCACACCCGATTGGCAGTATATGGAAGACTATATGCGTGCAGTAGAGCATAAACTCCTCTCCCAAGCCCTACCCGCCATCCAAGAAAAAGCAGATAAGCAGAGTAATCTTCCACTGCCTACTTTGGAGAAACAGAATTGGAAAGAGTTTGCTCTCAATGAGGTATTCAGTATAAAAGCCACACGAAGTGGCATTGATAGAAACAAACTTGTTGCAGGCAACGGCGATACACCGTATATTACCCGTTCTGATGCAAATAACGGGTGGGATAGTTTTATCTGTGAGCAACCAAAATACAATAAAGACAAAGGCAATGTGTTATCCATCGGATTGGATACACAAACTGTATTCTACCAGCCTTGCTCTTTCTATACGGGGCAAAATATACAAGTATTCAGTAATCCGCACCTGAATAGATATGTAGCCGCCTTTATCATACCCCTGCTAAAAATCCAACTCCAAAAGTTCAATTGGGGAGGTAATGGTGCAACGCTTGGACGCTTGAAAAGGTCAAAACTCCTTCTCCCCACAACCCCCGACGGCACACCGGACTATGCCTATATGGAGAACTATATGCGCTCACTCGAAGCCAAACAAATACAGCGTTATCTCGACTACAAATCCTAATTTTTGTTAAAAACTATCGGCGGCAGGTGGCGGTAGAATGGATTTTTATTTGTAATTTTGCAGTTCGTTATGGCTTATACCGTTGCTTATGGAATTGCAAGAACTTGAATCCATTGTGTTTGGCGGCAAACCGCTGATTTTGAGCGACAAATCGCTCGAAAAAGTGGACGAATGCTACCGCTTTTTGTCCGAATTTGCCAAGGACAAGGTCATCTACGGCATCAACACGGGCTTCGGTCCGATGGCGCAATACCGCGTAACCGACGACCACCTGCTGCAACTGCAGTACAACATCATACGCAGCCACTCCACTGGGGCTGGGCAGCCTTTGCCTGCCGAATGCGTGAAAGCCGCCATGGTGTCGCGGCTCTGCACATTTCTCAATGGCAAATCGGGCATTCACACCGACACGGTGCGGCTGTTGCAGGAGTTTATCAATCGCGACATCATTCCTGTCGTTCCCGAACACGGCAGCGTGGGCGCAAGCGGCGATTTGGTGCAGTTGGCGCATCTGGCACTGGCGTTGATAGGCGAGGGCGATGTGTTCTACAAGGGCGAACGCCGTGTGGCTGCCGATGTGATGCGCGAAAACGGTCTTGAACCGCTGAAAATGTATTTGCGCGAAGGCTTGGCCATAACCAACGGCACCGCCGTGATGACGGGCATCGGGCTGGTCAATCTGGTGCGCGCCAAACAGTTGTACCGCGCTGCGATAGGTGCATCGGTGCTGGTGAACGAGGTGGTGTCGTCGTACGACGACTTTATGGCCGCCGAACTGAACAGTCTGAAAAATCACGATGGGCAGAACGAGGTGGCGGCCGAAATGCGCCGTCTGTCGGCAGGAAGCCAATGCCTTTACAAGCGCGCCGAAAAACTCTACAACCACCACGAAGAGGCCACATTCGACCACAAAGTGCAGCCCTATTATTCGCTGCGTTGCGTGCCGCAGATACTCGGCCCAGTGCTCGATACCATCAAATTTACCGAAAAAATTTTGGTCGAAGAACTCAACTCGGCCGACGACAACCCGATAGTCGATCCCGAAACGCGCACGGTTTATCACGGCGGCAATTTCCACGGCGACTATGTGTCGTTCGAGATGGACAAATTGAAGATAGCCGTTACCAAAATGACGATGCTCATGGAGCGGCAGATGAACTACATTTTCCACGACCGCATCAACGGCATTTTGCCGCCATTTGTCAATTTGGGCGTGTTGGGGCTGAACTACGGTTTGCAAGCGTCGCAGTTTACTGCTACATCGACTACCGCCGAATGCCAAACGCTGTCGATGCCGAACTATGTGCATAGCATTCCAAACAACAATGATAATCAGGACATTGTGAGCATGGGCACCAATTCGGCACTCATTTGCCGCCGCGTGGTCGAAAACGCCTTCCAAGTGATGGCCATTCACTACATGGCTTTGGTGCAAGCCGTCGATTGCCTGAAAATAGCCGACCGCCTGTCGCCAGCCACACGCCAAATCTACACCGATGTGCGTGCCATCGTGCCAGTTTTCGTCGAAGACACACCCAAATTCAAAGAGATAGAACGAGTGATAGAACACTTGAAAAAGAGTTAGGAATTAGGAATTAGGAGTGAGAAGTGATGCGGCGAAGCCGCAATTTCAGAATTTCAGATTTCAAATTTCAGATTTCAGATTTCAAATTTCAAATTAGGTTTATCAACTCTCCAAATAACCAAATAACCAGAAACATAGAAACTTAGAAACAAAAATTGCGGTAGCAATTTTGAAAAACACAGAAACTTATAAATTAGAAACTAGAAATTAGAAATTAGAAATAACTTTTCACTTTACACACTTTATGCACTTTATACACTTTATACACTTTCACACTTTCACACTTTCACACTTTCACACTTTCATACTTTCATACTTTCATACTTTCATACTTTCATACTTTCACACCTTCATACTGAGAAAAATGACAATTACAGATAAATTGATTGATTGCTTGAGTGGCGAGTTTGAAGTGCCGCGCGAGAAGTTCAGCGACACTGCGTTGCTGAAAGACGATTTGGGTTTTGATAGCCTCGATATGGTCGATGTGGTGGTGCTGATAAACCAAGAATTCGATGTGAAATTGAAGGCCGAAGATTTTGTCGGTTGCCGAACTTTCGGACAGTTGGTCGAACTTGTAGCCAAACGCGCAAAATAGTATGGCCGACAGGGAGTGGACTGCAAAATCGCGTGGCAACAGACTGGGCTACAGCATCTTCCTTTTCTTCCTGAAACATTTCGGGTTGGGTTTTGCTTACGCCAATCTCACCTATGTGGTGCCGCATTTCATGCTCTTTGCACCCACACAAACCAAAGCCCTTTGGTTCTACTATCGGACGATTTGGGGCAAAAGTCGGCTGCAAACTATCGGCTGCATCTACAAACACTTTTTTCGCTTCGGGCAGTGCCTCATCGACAAGGCCGCCATACAGTGCGGACTGAAAGACCGATTTACTTTTCAGTTCGAAAACTACGACAACTTTTTGCGGCTGCTCGACAGCGGTCGCGGCGCAATTATCATCGGTGCGCATGTCGGTGCGTGGCAGATGGGCGGCACTTTTTTTGGCGATTATGCCAAGAAAATGCACATCGTGATGGTCGACGAAGAGTACGAATTTGTGAAACAGTACATGGAGGAGAGCGACAAAACCTACAGCATCATTCCAGTGAACAAAACCGACGAAATAGAGACTGCTCTCCGCATCAAACGGGCGTTGAACGCAGGCGAAACCGTCTGCCTACAAGGCGACCGCTACATGAATCGGGAGCGTGTGCTGACTGCCAAATTTTTGGGCTACGACGCCAATTTCCCCGAAGGACCGTTTCGTTTGGCCGCCAAACTGCGTGTGCCTGTGGCTTTTTACTTCGCCACGCGCCAAAATCGCGGCTACAAATTTGCTTTCACCACCGTCGATACGCAGGTCGATGGCGCAAAAATCACCGAAAAACAACTGCTCGCACAATACATCGCCGCCCTCGAAAATGTAGTCAAAACCGCCCCACAACAGTGGTTCAATCTCTACCAATTTTGGAGAAATTAGGAGTTAGGAATTAGGAGTTAGGAATTTTTAGTGAGAAGTGAGTAGTTAGTAGTTAGCAGTGATTTTTTAGTGAGGAATTAGGAATTAGGAGTGAGGAGTGATGCGGCAAAGCCGCAATTTCAAATTTCAAATTTCAGATTTCAAATTGTAGGGACGCACCGAGTGCGTCCGAAACGCTTCAACAGTTCAACGATTAAACGATTCAACAAATAACCAGAAACATAGAAACTTAGAAACAAAAATTGCGGCAGCAATTTTGAGAAACAATTAGAAATAACTTTTCACTTTACACACTTTATAGACTTTCAACTTTACAAACTTTACGAACTTTACAAACTAATTACCATGAATCTTTTCCCAAATTTGAAGAAAAAATACACACGCGACAGGCAGACTGCGCTTCAGGCGCAGCACCTTGCGCAGGAGATTGCGTTTGCACCTATCGCCTTTCAAGTGTCGCGACTGATGCTGAAATTCGGCATTTTTGCGCTGCTCGACGAGAATAACGACGGTCTTACGCAGCACGAAATTGCTGTGCGGGCGCACCTATCGGACTATGCGGCGCAAGTGCTGCTCGAAGCCTCGCTGTCTATCGGCACAGTCATTGTCGATGGCGACAAATACCGATTGACCAAAGCAGGTTGGTTTCTGCAAAACGACAAAATTGTGCAGGCCAACATGGCTTTCAATCACGATGTGAACTACCTCGGTATGTTCCGTTTGGACGAGGCACTGACCACTGGCAAACCTGCTGGCTTGAAAGTTTTTGGCGACTGGCCGACCATCTACGAAGGGCTTTCGAGTCTGCCCGAACAGGTGCAGAAAAGTTGGTTCGGGTTCGACCATTTCTACTCCGACAACTCGTTCGACGAGGCGTTGCGTGTGGTGTTTGCCAACAAACCGCGTACGCTGCTCGATGTGGGCGGCAACACAGGTCGTTGGGCATTGCGCTGCGTCGGCTTCGACAAAAATGTGGAGGTTACCATCATGGATTTGCCGCAACAACTCGCCATGATGCGCCAAAAAACGGCTGGCCTCGAAGGTGCCGACCGCATACACGGACACGGCGCAAACCTGCTCGATGCCAGCGTGCCGTTCCCCGAAGGATTCGATGCCATTTGGATGAGCCAATTTCTCGATTGCTTCTCCGAAACGGAAGTAACGAGCATTTTGCAGCGTGCAGCCGCCGCCATGAACGACCACACACGCCTCTACATCATGGAAACTTTTTGGGACAGACAAAAATTTGAAACTGCCGCCTACTGCCTCACGCTCACCAGCCTCTATTTCACCGCATTGGCCAACGGCAACAGCAAAATGTACCACTCCGACGACATGGCGCGCTGCGTAGCCAACGCTGGCCTCGAAGTAGAGCAGACCATCGACGGCCTTGGACTCGGACACTCTATTATGGTGTGCAAAAGAGTGAGGAGTTAGGAATTAGGAGTGAGGAATTTTTTTAGTGAGAAGTGAGTAGTTAGTAGTGAGCAGTGATTTTTTAGAATATAGATTTGTTGGGGTGCGGCACGCCACGCCCGAACTGACCAATAAACAAAAACGAAACAAACCAACACTAACACAATTCTGTTCCCCTGCTTGTAGCAAAGCGAAAAGATAGGGGGACGAGCGAAGCGGAGGGGGTTCGAAAATAATTCAATGATTCAATGAATCAATAATTCAATAATTTTTTTCGGGGAAAACGGGAAAGGGGGCTACTGCCAAATTTCAGATTCCAAATTTCAGATTGTAGGGACGCACCGAGTGCGTCCGAAACGCTTCAACAGTTCAACGATTCAACAAATAACCAAATAACCAAATAACCAAATAACCAGAAACATAGAAACATAGAAACAAAAATTGCGACAGCAATTTTGAAAAACTAGAAACTAGAAACCAAAAACCAACCAATGTCCTGCCATTCGCAAATACCAGCCGTCTATTGGGTTGCCGATCAGATGATTTCGGCGCTCGGAGTTGGCACCGACCAAAACGCTGCGCAGATTTTGGCGTACCAATCGGGCGTGGTGCGGCACAGCGATACGAGCATCAGCGAAACGCCGTTTATGGCAGGGCAGATCGATTGGCAACAAATTCCCGAAAACGCCGCTCTTACGCGCTTGGAGCGTTTGATGATTTTCGTGGTTGAACGCCTCAAAAAACAGGTGCCGTCGGTCGATTTTGCGCACGATGATGTCGGTTTTGTGCTTTCGACTACCAAAGGCAACATCGACCTTTTGCAGGAACACGGTTTGACCGACAAACGCATTTTTCTGCCCAATCTTGCCAAAAAAGTTGCCGATTTTTGCGGCATCACTACAGAACCAATCGTTATTTCAAATGCTTGTATATCAGGCGTTTCTGCGCTTATCGTGGCGGCGCGACTCATCGAAGAGCGGCACTACAAGCACATTTTGGTTGTGGGCGGCGACTTGCTCACGCAATTTGTGGTGTCGGGATTTCAGTCGTTCAAGTCGGTGAGCGAAAAACTTTGCCGCCCTTACGATGCAGCGCGCGACGGTCTGTCGATGGGCGAGGCGTGTGGTGCTGTTCTGCTCTCGAGCGACGAAAATCTGCGTGGAAATCAGCCAGTTACAATTCTCGGCGGCAGCATTACCAACGATGCCAATCACATTTCGGGACCATCGCGTACAGGCGATGGGCTGCACTACGCCATACGCAACGCCATGGCCGAGGCGCAAGTCGCTGCGGCAGATTTGGCGTTTGTGAGCGCACACGGCACAGCCACCGTTTATAACGACGAAATGGAGAGTAAAGCCCTGAATTTGAGCGGTTTACTCGATATTCCAACCAGCAGTCTGAAACCCTATTTCGGCCACACACTTGGCGCGTGCGGCGTGATAGAGAGCATTCTTTGCGTGTGGCAACTGCGCCACAAAACGCTCTTCGCCACGCTCGGATTTGAAACGCTCGGCGTGCCGTATCCGATAACGGTTTCGGCTGAACATCAGGCAATTACGCATGGCGACTGCTGTCTGAAAATTGCTTCGGGCTTTGGTGGATGCAATGCAGCGATGGTGCTGAAATTGGGCGTGGGCGAAAAATTGGCGAACAAATGGGACGAGTGCGCCATCAGCGTGCAGAAATCGGTGGTTTTGGCATCCGATCGCCCCTTTGCCGAGTTTATCCGCGACGAATACCGTGCGTTGAATGCGCCGAATATCAAGTTTTTCAAGATGGACGACCAATGCAAATTGGGTTATGTGGCGGTTGAAAAACTGCTGCAAGGCGTTGATTTTGAGGGCGATAGCACACGCACCGCCATTGTTGTGGCCAACCACGCCGCTTCGCTTGACACCGATTTGCGCCACCAGCGACTGCTCAATGCGCACGAACCTGTGTCGCCAGCCGTGTTCGTTTACACGCTGCCCAACATCGTGAGCGGCGAAATCTGCATTCGGCACCACATTCAGGGCGAAAACACCTTTTTCGTGCAGAACGCCCCCGACGGTTTCGCTCGCCAATACGCCGAAAATTTGCTGCGCCGCCGCATCGCCGACCGCGTCATCGTTGGCTGGTGCGAACTGCTTGGCAACCACTATACCGCGAAATTTGACGAATTAGTCGCAAGATATGAGTAGCAAGTAGCAAGTAGCAAGAAAATTAGGAGTTAGGAATTAGGAGTTAGGAATTTTTAGTGAGAAGTGAGAAGTTAGCAGTGAGCAGTGATGCGGCAGAGCCGCAATTTCAGAATTTCAGATTTCAGATTTCAGATTTCAGATTTCAGATTTCAGATTCAATAACTTAGAAACAAAGAAACTTAAAAACAGCGCGCAGCGCGAGAAACGGACGCACGCGGTGCGTCCCTACTTTCAACTTTACACACTTTATAGACTTTCAACTTTACAAACTTTATAAACTTTCACACTATTATGGAACAACTGATTGAACAACTGAAACAGCAACTTATCGAGGCACTGAATTTGGAAGAGATGACGCCTGCCGACATCGATACCGATGCTCCGCTTTTTGGTGCGGGCTTGGGCTTGGACTCGATCGATGCACTCGAAATCATCTTGATTCTCGAACGCGAATACGGCATCAAACTGCCCGACCCGAAAGCCGCCAAAGCGCATTTCGCCTCGGTGCGCACACTGGCCGAATTCATCGCCGCCAACCGCACAAAATAGTAGCGAACCCGACTTGCCGCTCTCAATTTTTGAGGTAGAGCAGAGGGCTTCGCTCACCGTTTTTGGCACAAATCGCCACAAAAAACTCTCCAATTCTTTCCAATGTTTGCAGAATTGGAAAGAATTTTGTACTTTTGCAAAAAAAAGACGATGATAGAAAAGGCACCAATAGTATCTCCGCGCGAAATCGCTGATATTCTGACGAAAAAGGGACATTATGCGTCGCTTTTGCCCATTGTGGAGAAGGTAAATGGCGAATATGATCCTTGGAAATCAGTAAAATACAAAAAATTGCCAGCAGGTTTTACGGCATTTGACCTCTGGAAATGTGTGAAAGCGTTTCGGCTGACGAATCGAAAACAAGTCTGGCCGCGCTACGGTGTTTCGTTGTCGGTTACGCCGACGATGCAGAAATTATGCCACCATTTTGATATGAATTTTGGCGGCTCTTGGGGCAACGATGCGCTTCTATCGGACGAAAACAAGACGAAATATCTCATCTCTTCTCTGATGGAAGAGGCGATTTCATCGAGTCAGATGGAAGGTGCTGTTACCACACGAAAAGTAGCCAAGGAGATGCTGCGAAACAAAAAGTCGCCGAAAGACAAGTCGCAGCAAATGATTCTCAACAATTACAACACCATTTTGTATATTGCGGAGCATAGAAAAGAGCCGTTGAGCGAAGAGTCACTGCTGAAAATCCATGCTTTAATGACCGATAAGGCGATGGATAACAGAGAGGACGCTGGACGATTTAGACAAAACAACGATATTGTGGTGGGCAATGCCATTACGGGCGAAACCGTGCATACGCCACCATCGTACACGGAAATTCCTCGCTTTGTGAACGAGTTGTGCAACTTTTTTAACGATGCGAATACCGAACAGTTCATTCACCCAATTTTGAGGGGAATTATTATCCATTTTATGTTGGCGTTTGTGCATCCTTTTGTCGATGGAAACGGCCGAACAGCGCGTGCATTGTTCTATTGGTACATGTTGAAACAGGGCTACTGGCTGACCGAATATCTTTCCATTTCTAGAATTATTGCCGCAAGAAAAATCGCCTACGAAAAAGCGTTTTTGTATGTCGAAACCGACGAAATGGATTTGGGATATTTTGCGATCTATCACTTAAAGGTGCTGAACGAGGCTTTTGAGGAACTGAAGGCGTATATCAAGCGTAAAACCGCCGAGCAAAAGGCTGCCAAGAGGTTCCTCGTGAGCGGACTTCTGAATTTAAGGCAGGCCGAAATAGTCCAGTTGTATTGCGAAAATCCCAATGCAGTGCATACTGTTAAGGATTTTCAGATTAAATTTCTCGTTTCGCCGACAACGGCCAAAGCGGACATTGTTGGATTGTTGGAAAAGAGCATTTTGAAAGAAATCGCTTTCAATAAAGTTAAAAAAGGCTATATCAAAGGCGACAAATTCGATGAATTTACAAAATAAAACTTTCCAATTCTTTCCAATGTTTGCAAGACTGGAAAGTTTATAGATTATAGGTTGGCGTTTATAGAATCTAGAACATAGAGCATAGACAAAATTAGTGTGAAAGTGTGAAAAGTCTATAAAGTTGAAAGTAGGGACGCGGCATGCCACGTCCGAAACGATTCAACGATTAAACACTTCAACAAAAACATAGAAACAGCGCGAAGCGCGAGAAACTCGAAAACATAGAAACCTGTGCGAAGCGCAACCTGAAACTCTTAAATTCTGAAATTTGAAATTCTGAAATTTGAAATAAAAAATCGCTTCAACCAAATAACCAAATTAACAGCAACTCAAAAATCTTGTGATAAAAATCTCTGGCATAGGAATTGTATCGGCGTTGGGCGTGGGTGCGCAGCGCAACTGCGACGCTTTGCGGGCAGGGCAGAGTGGTTTGGGCAGCGTGTCGCTGTTCAAAACGAACCACCGCGTGCCTGTAGGCGAGGTGAAACTGTCGAACGGCGCACTGAAAAAGCGGCTCGGGTTGCCCGAAAACGCCACTTTTTCGCGAACGGCACTGCTCGGTATGCTGGCCGCCAAAGAGGCTATTGACGATGCGCAAATTGCTGCTAATCAGCGCATTGGGTTGGTGTCGGCGACCTCGGTGGGCGGTATGGATTTGACCGAATGTTTCTACCGCGATTTCATGCACGACCCCAACAAAGGTCGCTTGCGCCTTGCTGCCCACCACGACAGTGCCGACAGCACGCTGCAAATAGCCAATTACTGCGGCATTCACGACTTTTCAACAACCATTTCTACCGCCTGTTCGTCGGCAGCAAACGCCATCATGCTTGGTGCGCGACTGTTGCAGGCGGGCTTGCTCGATGTGGTGGTGGCTGGCGGCACCGATGCGCTCTGCCAATTCACGCTCAACGGCTTCAAATCGCTGATGATTTTGGACGAAAATCGCTGCCGACCATTCGACGACACGCGCGCTGGGCTCAATTTGGGCGAGGGCGCAGGCTTTGTCGTGCTGCAACGCGCCGAAAACCCATCAGCAAAGAGTTACGGCTATCTACTCGGTTTTGCGAATGCCAATGACGCAACTCACCAAACAGCCACTTCGCAGACTGGCGATGGGGCTTTTCTCTCGATGTCGAAGGCGTTGGCGATGGCCAAGTTATCAACAGCCGACATCGACTATATCAATGTGCATGGCACGGGTACAGGCAACAACGACGCTTCGGAAGGCGCGGCGTTGCAGCGGCTTTTTGGCGCAAATGTGCCGACATTCAGTTCGACCAAAGCCTTTACGGGGCACACGCTGGCGGCTGCTGGCGGCATCGAGGCGGTGTTTGCGCTGCTGTCGCTCCAGCAGGGCGCAGTGTGGCCGAACCTCAACTTTTCAACGCCGATGCACGAACTGCCGCTTGTGCCGCAAACCGATTTCGCCGAAAATCGCAATCTGCGCCATGTGATGAGCAATTCGTTTGGCTTTGGCGGTAATTGCGCTACGCTCATTTTTGGCAAAAACGTAACTAAATCCGCCGAAATTTGGCAGAAAAAGCCAGTTTATATCAATCTGGCCGCCTCCGACAGCACGCTGACTGCCGACATCAAGGCGTTGATTCCCGACGCCGCCTTGCGCCGCCGCATGAGCCGCATTGTGAAAATGGGCGTGAGCGTGGGCATGGCGTGCGTGGAGCAGGTTGGAGCAGCACAAATCGATGCCATCATCACTGCCACAGGCTTCGGCTGCTTGGACGACAGCGAAAAATTTCTGCGCACGCTCATCGAAAACGACGAATCGCTGCTCAATCCCACGCCGTTCATACAATCGACCTTCAACACGGTGGGCGGACAGATTGGGCTGCTCTGCAAAAATCACTGCTACAACATGACCTACACGCACCGTGGGCGCAGTTTCGAGAGTGCGCTGCTCGATGCTATCTTGCTGATACAGAGCGGCGAAGCGCATTGCGTGCTGCTCGGCGGATTCGACAATAACACGCCGTCGCAACTGAAAATTATGGAGCGCATGGGACTTTGGCGGCACGCCACGGCAGGCGAAGGCGCCTACTTTTTCGTTCTCTCCGACAAACCGCACCCCGAGGCGTTGGCGCAGGTGTTTCTGCCCGAATTTTTGTCCGAACTGCCCGCTGGCGCAACGGTCGATTATGCGGCGTGCGGCACATTCCACACGGCTTCGGCGGCCACCTTGTTCGCTGCCTTAACCGACTGCAAATCAGACAGATGGATTTATAACAGTTACTTCGGCCAAGCACCGACCGCCATACACATCGCGCCCTGCAAATGACGCTTTTTTTGTCTATCATAGGAATTTTGCTTATCTTTACGCTCCTATTTTTGGCGTCGTACAGCCTGCGTTTGAGCATTTATGTGCGCGCTGTGTGCCGCCTGAAAACGGACAAAAGGGCAGTGGCTCTCACTTTCGACGATGGCTGCGATGCGGTGCAAACGCCGAAAATTTTGGACATTTTGCGCAAAAATGGCGTTCACGCCACCTTTTTTCTGATTGGCGAAAAGGCGGCGCAATGTCCTGATGTGGTGCGCCGTATGGTGGCCGAAGGGCATCGTGTGGGCATTCACACCATGCGCCACGAAAGCACATTTCCGCTGAAATCGACGCGCAAAGTGATGGCCGATTTGCGTGCCACGCGCGAACTTTTGGAGCAGATTTGCGGCGAAAAAATCGACCTGTTTCGACCGCCATTTGGCGTTACAAATCCGCATATCGGTCTGGCAGTCAGGAGATTAGGATTGAAAACGGTGGGGTGGAGCATACGCTCGTACGACACCAACGCGCGCCGCACACGCAGCGAGGTGGTGCAACGCATCGAACGGCGGCTACACAGCGGCGCAATCATCTTGTTGCACGACGACCGCCCCGAAAGCGACCTGCTGCTCACGAAACTTTTGGAGATGCTGAAGCGCCACGAATACGAAATCGTAACAATTTGATTATGAAACGATTATACATTTCGATACTTTTGATTTTTGCCAGTTGCGGCGCACTTTTTGCCGAAACTGAAGCCGAAATTTTGACCAAAATCAGCGAAAATGGGGCAGCCATTGCCACCATCGAGAGCCGTTTTTCGCAGCGAAAACACGCCAAAGCCCTGAAAAACGATGCCCTGTCGAGCGGCCGTTTCTACTACCAAAAGAGCGACAAAGTCTGCATGACCTACGACACGCCGCGCGGCGATCTGCTGCTGATGAACGGCGACGACTTTGTGATGGTTGTGGGCGGCAAACGCAGCGCCGCCAATGCGCAAAGCAACCCGATGCTTAAACAGATGCGCACGCTGTTAACTGCCTGTGTGAGTGGCGATTTCGAGCGGCTGAAAACAGGACGAAACACTAAAATTTCGGTAACGGAAACCGACAGAAACTACATTTTGACCGCCGTTTTCGACGGTTCGGCCAAGAAATACTACACCGACATCGTGCTGACATTCGACAAAAATAGCCTCGCATTGCTGGTTCTGCGTATGAACGAAGCCAACGGCAATTTCACCGAATATCAGTTCGAAAAGCCAGTGTTCAATCAGCCCATCGATGCTAAAATTTTCAGCGTAAATAATTTGTAATTTTCTGATTAGTAATTTCTTACAAACAAAAGTTGGAGTTTAACTTTAACGACATAAAGCAGCGTATCAAGAACCTAAATTGCGTGGTGCTGATACCGACCTACAACAACGCTGGCACGCTGTTGCAGGTTATTGACGCTGTGCGCCGCTACGCCACCGACATCATGGTGGTGAACGACGGCAGCACCGACAACACCGCCGCACTTTTGGCCGCTCAACCCGACCTGCACACCATCGGTTATGCGCGCAATCGTGGCAAGGGCTATGCGCTGAAAACTGGTCTGCGCGAAGCCGCTCGCTTGGGTTACGCCTACGCCATCACCATCGACAGCGATGGGCAGCACTATGCCGACGACATCGCTGTGTTTGTGGCGGCCGCCGAGCAGCAACCCGACACGCTTTTTGTGGGTGCGCGCAACCTGCAAGCCGAAAATATGCCGCAGCGCAACACCTTTGCCAATCGCTTTTCAAATTTTTGGTATTGGGCGGAAACTGGCATCAAACTCACTGATACACAGTCGGGTTTTAGGCTCTATCCGTTGGCGAAATTGGCAAAAATGCGCTTCATCACCTCGCGCTACGAATTTGAGGTGGAGGTGCTGGTGCGTGCCGCTTGGAAGGGCATAAAGGTCGCAAATGTGCCGATAAAAGTCTATTATCCGCCCGCCGCCGAGCGTGTGTCGCATTTCCGCCCAGCGCGCGATTTCACGCGAATTTCGCTGCTGAACACCTACTTGGTGCTTGTCGCTCTGCTGGTCTATTATCCGTGGCGTTTTCTGCACGCGCTCACATGGGCGAATGTGAAGTGTTTTGTGCAGCGCAATATCACGCAGTCGCCCGAGAGCAACCTGCGTATGTCGTTGGCCATCGGGTTGGGCGTTTGTTGCGGCATTTTGCCTGCGTGGGGCTACCAAATGTGGATTGCTTTGGGCGTGGCGCAGGTGGCGCGGCTCAACAAAGTGCTGGCTGTGGTGGCGAGCAACATCAGCGTGCCGCCCATGATTCCGTTCATTCTGTTTGGCAGTTACGCCATCGGTTGTCGCCTGCTGGGCAATCCTATTGCGCTGCTATTCAGCGAAGTAACCTTCGACAGCGTGATGGTGAACCTGTGGCAATATCTGCTTGGCGCATGCGTGCTGGCACTGCTGGCTGGCCTTGCGGCGTGGCTGATTAGTTGGGCATTGTTGGGAATTTTTAGGAAAAGGGAAGGCAACGAATGACCTACGAAACCAAATACTCGTCGCCGTTGGGCGTGCTGGTGCTGCAGAGCGACGGTCGTTATTTGACGCGGCTCTTTTTTGCTGAATCGCACGATGCGGCGAAAGGCGTGGCGCAAGCCGAAGAGAAGCACCTCCCGATTTTTGAGCAAACAGTCCGCTGGCTCGACATCTATTTTGGTGGCGCAGCACCCGATTTTACGCCCGAATATTGCATCGAAGGAGGTACGCCTTTTCGGCAGCAGGTGTTGCAGTTGGTGCGCCAAATTCCATACGGACAAACGGCGACCTACGGCACTTTGGCGCAGCAGATAGCCGCCGCAAACGGCCTCGAAAAGATGTCGGCGCAGGCGGTGGGTGGCGCAGTTGGCTGGAATCCCATCTGTCTTGTGGTGCCGTGCCACCGCGTGGTCGGCGCACACGGCAACCTGACGGGCTACGGCGGCGGCCTCGCACGCAAAAAGCAGTTGCTGGACTTGGAAAGAAAAGAGTAAAAAGTTTGTAAAGTTTATAAAGTAAAAAGTCTATAAAGTGTGTAAAGTGAAAAGTTATTTCTAATTGTTTCTCAAAATTGCTGCCGCAATTTTTGTTTCTAAGTTTCTATGTTTCTGGTTATTTGTTGAATCGTTTAATCGTTGAACTGTTGAAGCGTTTCGGACGCACTCGGTGCGTCCCTACAATTTGAAATCTGAAATTTGAAATTCTGAATTTTTGCGATAAGTGAGCGCAGTGCCAAACTCGTTTGAGCAATGCCGAGCGGAGCAAAAATCAAATAAAATTT
>CAVKTI010000019.1:0-35312 GCA_963659365.1 Acutalibacteraceae bacterium
TTTGTGGCTTTTCTGTGGCGTTTATTCTATCGAATTTCGCTCTATTGCCCTATGGAAAAGGGTAGTGGAGAATATCGGACTCGAACCGACGACCCTTTGATTGCGAACCAAATGCTCTACCAACTGAGCTAATCCCCCATCGTTTTCACGCCGCAAAGGTAACACTTTTTTCGATTGTAACCAAACGGCGTTCAAACATTTTTTATCGCTTCAACTGCGCCAAACTTTCGCGCAATGTCTTCAGTTTGCTTTCGGCATCGGCTTGTTTTTTGCGCTCATTTTCAACCACTTCGGGCTTGGCGTTGGCAACAAATTTTTCGTTGCCGAGTTTTTTCATTACCGATGCAAGAAAGCCTTCCAAATAGACCACATCGGTTTCCATCTTCTTGATTTCGGCATCAATGTCGATGAGATTGTCGAGCGGAATGGCAAATTCGGTCGTGCCAACCATAAATGTGGCAGCCGTGGCACTCTTTTCGGCACGCGCAATGCTCGACAGGTTGCACATTTTGGCAATCACCGCATCATAGGCGGCGCAATGTTCGCCCGCGGTTATCTGCAACGCCAACGCCTCTTTGTTGGCGATGTTGCGCTCCAAACGCACCGCACGCACACCAGCCACAATCTCTTTCACCTTTTCAAATTCGGCCAAAAGTTTTTCGTCGATGGCGTGCGCCTTGGGCTGCTGCACCACCATAATGCTTTCGCCCGACTTGCGCTCGGAAAGCGACTGCCAAATCTCTTCGGTAATGAACGGCATGAAGGGGTGGAGTAGTAGCGTCAGTTGCTCGAAATAGCCGATGGTTGCTGCGTATGTCTGCGCATCGATGGGCTGCTGATAGGCGGGTTTCACCATCTCCAAATACCAACTCGAAAATTCGTCCCAAAAGAGTTTGTAAACGGTCATCAACGCCTCGCTCAAACGGTATTTTTTGAAGTCGTCGTCGAGTTTGGCGATGGTGGCGTTCAGTTTTTCGCCGAACCAATCGATGGCAATCCGCGCCGATTCGGGCTGTGCGCCGTCGGCCACCTGCCAACCTTTCACCAAGCGCAGCGCATTCCAAATTTTGTTGTTGAAATTGCGCCCTTGCTCGCACAGACTTTCGTCGAACAAAATATCGTTGCCCGCTGGCGCACAGAGCAAAATGCCCATACGCACGCCGTCGGCACCATATTTGGCAATCAATTCGAGCGGATCGGGACTGTTGCCGAGTTGCTTGCTCATTTTCCGTCCCAATTTGTCGCGCACAATGCCCGTGAAATAGACATTGCGGAACGGCATCTCGCCTTCGTATTCGTAGCCCGCCATAATCATGCGCGCCACCCAGAAAAAGATGATGTCGGGACCCGTTACCAAATCGGAAGTGGGGTAGTAGTAGCGAATTTCGTCGTTGTCGGGGTTGTTGATGCCATCGAACAGCGAAATCGGCCACAACCACGACGAAAACCATGTGTCCATGCAGTCGGGATCTTGCTGCAAATCGTCTATCGACAGCGGATAATCGACCTTCGCCAACGCTTTTTGGTAAGCGGCTTCGCGCGTTTCGGCCACAACAAAACCGCCTTTCGGCAGAAAATAGGCAGGAATCCGATGCCCCCACCACAACTGGCGACTGATGCACCAATCTTTGATGTTTTCCAACCAATGGCGGTAAGTATTTTTGTATTTGGCAGGATAAAAATTCAGTTCGCCATTCTCTACAGGCGGCAAAGCAAGTTTTGCAAAATGCTCCATTTTCAGGAACCACTGCATCGATAGTTTCGGCTCAATCGGCACATTGGTGCGCTCCGAAAAACCTACATTATTGACATACGCTTCCACTTTTTCGAGCAGTCCAGCGGCCGCCAAATCTTTCTCTATCTGCTCGCGCACCGCAAACCGATCCATACCGATATACATGCCAGCGGCTTCGCTCAGCGTGCCGTCGTCGTTGAATATGTCGATGCTCGGCAGGTTGTATTTTTCGCCCAGCATGTAGTCGTTCACATCGTGCGCTGGCGTAACTTTCAGACAACCAGTGCCAAACGCCACATCGACATACGCATCTTCGATAACTGGAATGGCGCGATTCACCAACGGCACAATCACTTTTTTTCCTTTCAACCACGCATTTTTCGGGTCGTTGGGGTTGATACACATGGCGGTGTCGCCCATAATCGTTTCGGGACGCGTGGTGGCAACTACGGCAAATTTGTCCGCCTCGCCTTCGACCATATAGCGCAGGTAGTAGAGTTTTCCTTGATGCTCTTTGAACACAACCTCTTCGTCCGACAGTGCCGTTTTGGCCTGCGGATCCCAATTCACCATGCGCACGCCGCGGTAAATCAGCCCTTTGTCGTAAAGGTCGCAAAACACTTTGATGACGCTCGCAGAACGCTTTTCGTCCATCGTGAAAGCGGTGCGATCCCAGTCGCACGAGGCACCAAGTTTGCGCAACTGCTTCAAAATAATGCCGCCGTACTCTTCGGTCCAAGCCCAAGCGTGCTTCAAAAACTCTTCGCGCGTCAAATCGCTCTTTTTTATGCCTTGCTGCGCCAAACGCGCCACCACTTTGGCTTCCGTGGCGATAGAGGCGTGGTCAGTTCCCGGCACCCAACAGGCGTTTTTGCCCGTCATACGCGCACGACGCACCAAAATGTCCTGAATCGTGTTGTTCAGCATGTGCCCCATGTGCAACACGCCCGTAACATTCGGCGGCGGTATAACTATGGTGTACGGCTCGCGCCCATCAGGTTTCGACGAAAATAGTTTGTTGTCCAACCAATACTGATACCATTTTGCCTCGACATCGGTCGGATTGTATTTGCTTGCAAGTTCCATTTTAGGATCTGTTTTTTGAAAGTTTAATAACGACTGCGAATATATGTTATTCTAATAGTAATAATGCCTATTCGCAATTATCAATCGTTTGGGAATCAACGAAATACCTCGTTGCTGCTGACGCTCACAATGCCATCGACAACAAACTTACTAACACCGCGCCAGGGCAGGGGAGCGATGTACTCTTTGTAGTGCAGTTCCACCCATTTGCCGCTGCAATGCATCAGCGAATCGGCCACGGCTTCGTCTTCTACCGAAAATTGAAACTCGTTCGATTCCAACGCACCAGCCGTCTTGCTGCGCAAACCGCTCTGAATCAGTTTGCCTTCGTAGGTCTTGAAAATGTAGCCTTTATGCACAAAATAGTTCAACTGACCCGCTTTTACGCCATCGTCGGCCAACGGAAAGTAGAAATAGATGTAGCAAAATGCCGCCAAAGCAAGCACAAAAACGGTACTCGTGATGGAAATTACCTTTGTTTTAGTTCTCATAATTCTAATTTTTTTCCAAGGAATTTCTATAAATTGCCTTATTCAGAAATTCAACATTTGTTATTTTTTACAATTTATGGAAGTCCCCTCTATTCTATATGGAGTGCAAAATTACGCTTTTTTTCGCAATAAAAGCCCGATTCCAAGCCGATAAACGAGCAAAATGCAAAAAATTTTTGTATTTCACACTTTTTTTGTAACTTTACCATCGGAAAAAGCCGTTTTCTCATGAAAGACACTCTGATTACAATCGCTATTCGCAGCCTCGAACAGGCGCAGAAACTCGCCGAAAAGTTGGAACTCGCTGGTGTCAAAACGCTGCTCACCGATGTGGACGAAAAACACGAAAAAATCGGCGTGGGCGTGCGTGTCCGTATCGACGAAAACGATTTGCCAAAGGCGTTGAAAATCATCGAAAATGCTGATAATCAAGAGCAAACAGCACCAGCCGATGAAAAACGACACATTCTTGTTCCCATCGATTTTTCCGACTATTCGATGCGCGCTTGCAAAATGGCGTTCAACATCGCCTATGCACTCGGCAACTGCGAACTGGTGCTGCTGCACGCCTACATTGTGCCAAAATCGTTCGTTACCATAGCGGGACATCGCGCTGTAATCGCCACCGACAAGGAGAATATGCGCCATTTTATGACCACGCTCGAAGGCGATATGAAAAATTTGGCGCAAAAAATTCGCCAACAGATTGTCGGCACCAAACTGGCCAATGTCAAATTTTCCATTACCACGATGGACGGCATTCCCGAAGAGAGTATCATCGGCTACTGCGAAAAACATGCGCCGCTGCTGGTGGTGATGGGCACGCGCGGCAAGGACAAAAAAGAGGAAGACCTCATTGGCAGCGTTACCGCCGAGGTCATCGAACACGCCACAGTGCCTGTTTTGGCAATCCCCGAAAACACTGATTTACAGATGTTTAACGATACGCCGAAGAAAATCTTGTTCGCCACCAATTTCGACGACCGCATGATTATCTCGTTCCGCCGTATGATGGAACTGCTCAAAGACTTGAAAATCAGTCTGTTGATTGCGCATTTCGAGGACAAGCACAACGATTGGAACGAGATAAAACTGGCAGGACTGCGCGATTTTTGCCGCCAAAACTATCCGTCGGTGCAAACGGAGTGCATCATTGTTCCCGGCAAGCAAAACACGCTCGATTCGTTCGACAAATTGGTTTCCGAGCACCACATCGATGTCATCGCACTGAACACGCACAAACGCCGACTTTTTGCGAGCCTGTTCAACCCAAGCATCGCCCGCAAAATGGTGTTTCACGCCCGCACACCAATTCTTGTTTTCCACAGTTAAAGGAGTTTCAGATTTCAAGTTATGGCTGCAGTGCAACGATTTATGCGCCAACCTTAAACCTGAAATTTGAAACTTTCAACCGAAGTTATCTTTTTGTCCGATAATTGGTATTATGTTAAATAGATAATTTCAGAATGGGGAAATAGGCGCAAAACAAAAGGACGACGCTACTCTGCAACGCCGTCCTTCAGTTCGTTAAAGGCTTGATTTACAACGCTTTGATGCGTGCGTTTACTTCGTCGTACTTTTGCATATAGGCTTTGTCGGTACGCGACAGTTTGTAGTAAACCGAACGCAGCGTACGCAGATTATCAACTTCGGTTGGATTCCGTTCGGCGGCCTGCTCGAAATATGGCAACGCCTCTTTGAACAGTTTCAACGCCTCCTCTTGAAGCATGTCGGCCGCTTTCATGTCGCGTGCCATCACCGATTTTTCTTCGAGTGCTGCTGCACGAATGTAAATCATGCGCGCTTTGCCGTTCAACGCTTTGAAACTGTTGCCGTCGAGCGTGATGGCGTAATCGTAAGCGGCTTCGGCCTCCGAAATTTTGTTGAGCGTTTCCATCACACTACCCTTCACATTGTAGTATTCGGCGTTGGTCGGGTCCATTTCGATGGCTTTGTCGAGGTATTCGATGCCCAGTTCTTCTTGACCGCTGAAAATGTAGTAATTAATCAGATTGCCAAGGAAGAAAAACTCTTTTGGGAAGCGGCTGTAGCCCTCTTTGAGCGTGCGCAGGTAGTTGGCCGTGTCGCCGCGCTCTTTGTATAAGTCGCTGATATGCTGATTGATATAGATTTCTTCGTAGCCTTTGTCCTTGATTGCCTCAAAAATTTGGAGCGTGCTGTCGCTGTTGCCGTTGCGCTCGTAGGCCATTGCTGTGTAGTAGCGAATCTGATAATAGGTCGAATCGAGCGTGAACGGATAGGGATCTTCGTTTTTGAACATAGCCAATTTTGGTATGTCGGTATGCACTTCGAAGGCACGAATGGCGGTTGCAAAGTCCTGCTCGTTGTAGGCGGTGATGCCGTAATTGACCAAAATCATCTGGTTGTAGTAGTTGATAATGGCTTTGCGAATCTGTTTGGCGTACTTCGGTTTCACTTTGCCTTTGGCGTTTGGCAGCAGGTCTTTGTCGTAGGCCACCAAGTAGTAATCGTGCGATTTTATGGCACTTTTGCCCTCAAGCACAGGGTCTTGCGTGCCGCCCATCATCGCTTTGTAGATGTCGTTGTCGATGATTTTTTGGTAAACCAATCCAGCCACATACCATGTTTCGGCCAAATCTTTGGTTGTTTCGTCCTCGAGAGCGGCTTCGATAGCCTTTTTTGCTCCTTCGAAATCGGGCGACTCTACGCTCAACGCTTTGTTGCGCGCCGCCGACACATTTTTCTTTTGCGCACTGCCCGTGGCAACTACTCCGAGTGCCAACATGGCGATGAAAAATACTCTTTTCATGTTACACAGTTTTTGGGGGTTATTTTTCGTTTTCGTTGTTTTCGGGTGCGTTTTCGCCCTCTATTTCGGCTGTTTCTTCGTCGGCATCGGAGGTTACTTTGCAAACCGATGCGATTTCGTCGTTGCGTTTTTCGAGGTTGATGAGGCGCACGCCTTGTGTGGCGCGTCCCATCACACGCAGGTCGGCCACTTTCAGGCGAATAATGATGCCCGATTTGTTGATAATCATCAGGTCGTTGTCGTCCGAAACGCTCACGATGGCAACCAAATTGCCCGTTTTTTCGGTGATATTCATGGTGCGAACGCCTTTACCACCGCGGTTTGTAATGCGGTAGATGTCGTTGGGTTGCCCATTTTCGTCGAGTACGATGTTACCGTTTTCGTCTTTTTCGACGATGTTCGAGCGTTTGCCGTAGCCCTTTTCGGAGATTACCATGATGGTTTCGTTCGACTCTTTGGAGCAGCAAACCATGCCAACCACCGCGTCGTCGGGGCCATCGAGCGTCATACCGCGTACGCCAGTGGCGGTGCGTCCCATTTCGCGCACTTTCGATTCGTGGAAGCGTATGGCGCGACCGTTTTTGTTGGCGAGCAAAATTTCGCTGTCGCCCGTTGTCAGGCAGACTTGAATCACTTGGTCGTCTTCGCGTATGGTGATGGCGTTCACGCCATTTTGGCGCGGCCGCGAATAGGCATCGAGGCGCGTCTTTTTCACTACGCCCTGTTTGGTGCAGAACATTAAATAGTGTGTCTGGCAAAATTCGCTGTCCTGCAAATTGGCGATGTTGATAAAGGCGTTCACCTTGTCGTCCGACTCGATATTGAGCAGATTTTGTATGGCGCGACCTTTGCTCGTCTTGTTTCCTTCGGGAATGTCGTACACCTTGAGCCAGTAGCACCGCCCTTTTTGCGTGAAGAATAGCATGTGGTTGTGCATCGTGGCGTTGTAGATGTATTCGATGAAATCTTCGTCGCGCGAAGAGCCTCCTTTGGAACCGACACCGCCCCTATTCTGCGTGCGAAATTCGGTCAGTGGCGTGCGTTTGATGTAGCCAAGGTGCGAAATGGTGATGACCATCTCGTCGTCGGCGTAGAAGTCTTCGGGATTGAAGTCGATGTCCGAGGTCGGGTCGATTTCGGTGCGGCGTTCGTCGCCATATTTGTCTTTGAGTTCCGCCAATTCGTCCTTGATAATTTGGTAACGGCGTTCGATGTGCGCCAAAATATCCTCCAAATCTTCGATGTATTTCATCAATTCGGCGTATTCGGCTTTCAATTCGTCGATGCGCAAGCCTGTGAGTTGCGACAAACGCATATCCACAATGGCTTTCGATTGCAGTTCGTCCAAGTTGAAGCGCGCTTCCAAACCGCGTTGTGCGTCGGACGGCGTGCGGCTTTCGCGAATGATTTTGACCACCTCGTCGATGTTATCAACACCGATAATCAACCCTTCGAGAATGTGGGCGCGTTCTTGCGCTTTGCGCAGTTCGTATTCGGTGCGGCGCGTAACCACCTCCAAGCGATGATCGACAAAATGGCGAATCAGATCTTTGAGGTTCAGCAGGCGCGGACGGCCTTTTACCAGTGCGATATTGTTGATGCTGAACGACGACTGCAAGGCGGTCATCTTCATCAGTTGGTTCAAAATGACATTGGCGTTGGCATCGCGTTTCACATCGATAACGATGCGCATACCGTTGCGGTCCGATTCGTCGTTCACATTCGAGATTCCCGTGATTTTGCCCTCTTTTACCAGTTCGGCAATCGCCACAATCAACTCTTTTTTGTTCACGCCGTAGGGAATTTCCGTCGCTACAATGCGTTCGTGCCCTGTGTCGGACACTTCGATGTTGGTTTTCGAGCGGATAACAACGCGTCCGCGCCCTGTTTCGAAGGCCTCTTTTATACCCGATAGGCCGCAAATAATGCCGCCCGTTGGGAAATCAGGTCCTTTAATGTAGTGCATCAGTTCGCTCACTTCGATGTCGTTGTTGTCGATGTAAGCGTCGATGGCAGCGACCGTTTCCGACAGGTTGTGCGTGGCCATATTCGTCGCCATACCCACAGCGATGCCGTTTGCGCCGTTCACCAGCAGATTCGGCAAACGCGATGGCAGCACGCGCGGCTCTTTCAGGCGTTCGTCGAAGTTCGGGTCGAAATCGACCGTCTCTTTGTCGATGTCTTTCAACATCTCTTCGGCAATTTTCGACATACGCGCTTCGGTGTAACGCATAGCCGCCGCATTGGCACCGTCCACCGAGCCGAAGTTACCTTGTCCATCGACCAGTGTGTAGCGCAACGCCCACGGCTGTGCCAGACGCACCAGCGTGCCGTAGATTGACGAGTCGCCGTGCGGGTGGTATTTACCCATCACCTCGCCGACGATACGCGCCGATTTATAATAGGGTTTGTCGGGAGTGGCTCCCAGTTCGTTCATTCCGTACAACAGGCGACGGTGTACTGGTTTGAAGCCGTCGCGCACATCGGGCAGCGCCCTCGCAACGATGACCGACATCGAATAATCGATGTAGGCTTGCTTCATTTCGTCGCTGATGTCGATTTTGATAAGTCTCTCTTGCTCAAGCATTTAGATGAAATTTTATGGTATTCGTTTTAGCGTATAAAAGTACAATTTTTTGCCGAAACAGCCAACGGCTTGCAAACAAAAGTTATCAACAAAAAAGGCGACCTGCAAAAGTCGCCTCAAAAATTGGTGTGAAGGGGATTTCAGAGTTTCAGTGTTTCAAATTAAGTTGATGAGTTGATTGGTTGATGAGTTGATTAGTTTAACGCACTGATGAGGGTCTGTGCGGCAAAATCAATCTTCAAAATTTCAAATAATTAAATAATTGGAAATTAGATAATTAGGTAATTAAATTCACTTCTCACTACTAACTTCTAACTAAAAATTCCTCACTTCTCACTACTAACTTCTAACTAAAAATTCCTCACTCCTCACTCCTCATTCCTAATTCTTAACTCAAAAACACTTCTCACTACTAACTTCTCACTACTCACTATTCTCGCCCCCAGCAATCACTTTTTGTCCATCTCTTCGAATGTGCCGTCGTCGTAGAAAACGATGATGCGCGACAGAGAACGCTGCCGCACAGGCGGTTTTTCTATAACTGGCGGCATTTGCTGTGGCTTTTTTTGCTCGCGCGATGGCGTGTTACTGCTTGTAGATGAGGCAATTACATCGAAATCGTCGAACAAATTGGGCTCACGAGAATCGTTTTTTTGGCGATACATCGCCCCACGCCCCGAAATAAGCCAGTCTGCGCTCACTTCGGGGTAGCGTTCGAGGATTTTTTGCGCCACATCGAGCGACGGATTGCTGCGCCCCGCCTTGATGTGCGACATGGTGCTGCGCTCCACACCAATCTCGTCGGCAAAGGCGGTCAGCGTCAAATTTTTTTCGTCGAGCAGTTGGAAAATGCGGTCTTTCATTTTGTAAATTTTAGGTTACAAAGTTAATGCAATTTTCTCGCTCTGACAAAATAAAAATGTAAACTACAAAAAGTAATTCAACCGTTACATTTTTAACCGCCGAACCACCAAAATCATCAAACAAGCAGATAATCAAGCAAATAGCGTTTTACCGCATAATTAAAGTAATTTTTCAACTATTTATGCTAATTATTTGGGTTTTAGTCAGATACGAAAAATAGTTTGTGCAAAATAGGGCGTTTCGTGAAAGTTGCTCCAAATCTTGCAAAATAACATAAACAACAACTTTAATTGTTTTTGCTAATTTATTGGGTTTCAATTATTTACGCAGCCTAAAAATAGAATGTTAATCAGATTTTAACATAACTGCCGATTTGATAGTTGCTGTGCAGAAATGTGAATTTTGCAAAAATTACAAATGTGTAATTTATGCGGATTGTTATTTGATTCGGCGGATTTATAATTGTAATCTCGTCTATTGTGGTTAAAATTGTAACCTCGAAAAAGCAGTAGCACTACCCTATTTCCCAAAATTCAAAATCCTTGCGATATTTGCGTGCGTCTTGCCACTTGTTCACAAATACGCAAAAAAAGAAGCGCCTGTCTCACGACAAACGCTTCCTCCTGTTATGAAAAGATTAATATCCTCTTTCTTACTACCCTATTCTTGTGCCTCTTTTTGCATCTCTTCGGAGGCCATTTCGTGGTCTACCAAAATGCGGCCGCAGTATTCGCAAACGATGATTTTTTTGCGTTGGCGAATGTCCAACTGGCGTTGTGGCGGTATTTTGTTGAAGCAGCCGCCGCACGCATCGCGCTCTACGCTGACCACAGCCAAGCCGTTGTGTGCATTTTTGCGTATGCGTTTGAACGCCGTGAGATAGCGCGGTTCTATCTTCTCTTCGAGCGTTTGCGCCTTTTCGCGCAGGCGTTCCTCTTCCTGTTTCGTTTCCGAAATAATCTCGTTCAGTTCGCTCTTTTTCAGTTCCAAATCCTCGTTGCGCTCGGTGCGACGGACTTTTGCAGCCTCCACATCGGCGGTTTTGGTTTCGAGGTCGGCGGTGTTTTCGCGAATGTGTTTTTCGGCCAATTCAATCTCAAGTGTCTGAAACTCAATCTCTTTCGACAGAGCGTCGTACTCGCGATTGTTGCGCACATTGTTTTGCTGTTCGGTGTTTTTTGCAATTTTGCTGCGTGCGGCCTCTATTTTTGCTTTTTCGACCTCGATATTTTTTTTGAGGTCGGCAATGTCGCTGTGAAATTTCTCGATGCGCGTTTGCAAACCAGCAATATCGTCTTCAAGATCCTGCACTTCGAGCGGAAGTTCGCCGCGCAAGGTCTTGATTTTGTCGATTTGTGAAACGACGCACTGCAAATCGTAAAGGGCTTTCAGACGGTCTTCTACCGTAACCTCTTTTACTTCTGTTGGTTTTTGTGCTGCCATAACTATTTGATTTCCAATGATTTTAACTGTTTTATTTGTCAAGAATCAAAAGGCAAAAACGCGCCTCGGTTCCGATTCTGACATTCGGACTGCAAAGTTAGGAAAATTTTTCGATATTTGTTCCAAAAATATCTCTTTTGTAAATTGCTCCGATTCGAAATGCCCAATATCGGCGATGAGCAGTGCGCCATCGGCCTCGAAAAAGCGGTGGTAGCCGACATCGGCCGTTACAAATGCGTCGGCTTGTGCTGCCTTGGCGTTGGCGATGAAGTCGGCACCGCTGCCTCCGCAGAGCGCAATGCGCTTCAAGTTGCGCCCCAAAAGCGGCGAATGTTTGATGCAATCGGCATTGAAAACGGCTTTCAGTTGCGATAGAAAATCGGTTTCGGCCATCGCTTGTGGCAGGTCGCCCACAACGCCCAAACCGACACTATTCCACGCATTTGCCAGCGGAATCAGGTCGAAAGCGGGTTCTTCATAAGGGTGCGCCTGCAACAGGGCTTTCACCACAGCCGTTTGGCGGTAAGTGGGCAGCACCACTTCGAGGCGCGCCTCGTTTTCGGTATGAAATTCGCCTATCGCGCCGCAAAAAGGGTTACTCCCCTCGCCTGCTCGAAATGTGCCGCTGCCCTGCGATGAGTAACTGCACGCATCGTAGCGGCCGATATTGCCTGCGCCAGCGGCAAAAAGTGCGCTGCGCACGCTTTCGAGTTGCGCCAGCGGCACAAAGGTAACCAGTTTGAGCAGTTTATTGCGCTGCGGCACAAGCACACGCACATTTTGCAGTCCCAATTTTTGCGCCATGCGAAAATTGACACCGCCGTTGGCACTGTCCATGCAGGTATGCGAGGCATAGATAGCGATGTTGTGTCTGATGGCTTGCGCCACGCAGCGTTCCACCTCGTTGCTTTCGGTAAGCGACTTCAACCCTTTGAAAATCAGCGGGTGATGCGAAATTATCAGGTTGTAGCCAAGCCGCGCCGCCTCGTCGATGACCGCTTCGGACACATCGAGGCACAGCAGTGCGCCAGCGATTTCGGCATCGCGCCGCCCAACGAGCAGTCCGCAGTTGTCGAAACTCTCTTGCAAAGCCAGCGGCGCAAAGGCCTCGATTTTATCGATGATTTCTTGTAGTTTCATCTTTTTCTGAAAATGCTATATTGCTGATTTACAACCTTTTGAACGCTGCAATTATTTTGCAGGAACTTCGAACTGTTGGGCATCGACTGCCGCCCCGATTTTGTAGGCGGTCATGGTGTAGAGCGTGCTGTTGCCGTTGATTTCGTCCATCTGCATGGTGTGGAGCGTTCCATCGGTTTTGGCGTAGTGCAGCACAATTTTTTTGTAGCCGCGCGGCACTCTTTTTTTCGATGTGAGCGTTACGATGTAGTGTTTGGCATCGGTTGCCACCGTAATGTCGGCTTCGTTTTCGGCAGCCAGCGTGCGCACGCGCCCTTGTATGCAGTAAATCAGCGTGTTACGCAGCGCGCGCATCGGCGCATTTTTGCTGGTATCGAATTGCAGTTTTTTGCCGTTTCGCGCCATATAGAGTTTGTCGCCGTTGATGAGAAACAGGTCGGTAGCGGGCTGCGTGTAGTGCTGCGCCACCTTGTCGGGAGCGGCGTAATAGAGCGTGCCAGCCAAATGTTTCGTTGCGCCATTCGAGGCACTGGTTTTGACCTGTGTGAACGGACTTGTAAGCGTTTTCACAGCGGTGTTTGTCTTCTCGATTTGGTCGAGAATGGCGGTGTCGTCGGCAAAAATGTATGTTGGCACGAGCAGAAATGCGGCTAAACAGAGTTTTTTCAGCACGAAAAATGCCCAAAACCAGCGTGATTTTTTCAGAAATTCGGTTGTTTTCATTGTTATCAAGAATAGAGTCCGCCGTTAATCGAGATGCACTCGCCTGTGATGTAGCCTGCCTCGGGCGAAGCCAAAAAGCCCACCAAAGCGGCGATTTCCTCTGGTTCGCCAAAGCGATTCATCGGGATTGTTTTCTTCAACTCTGCCTCGTCGAGCCCATCGACCATGTCGGTTTTGACAAAGCCCGGCGCGACGGCATTCACGGTTACGCCCTTGCGCCCGATTTCCTGCGCCAGCGCCTTGGTCGAGGCGATGAGGCCGCCTTTGGCCGCCGAATAGTTGCACTGTCCAGGCAGCCCTTTCAAACCCGACAGCGAGGCCATATTCACAATGCGACCATATTTGTGGCGCAACATCGGCGTGAGCAGTGGGCGCGTTACATTGTAGAACGACATCAGGTTGGTATTCAGCACTTTGAAGAAATCTTCGGGCTCCATGAAGACCATCAGATTGTCGCGGCGAATGCCCGCATTGTTCACCAGCACCTCGATGTAGTCGTTGGGGTGAGCGGCTTGCCACCCTTCGATGGCAGCCACGCTGGCGGCGTTGTCGCCCACATCGAATTTGAGCAGTTCGCCGTCGCTGCCCGCCTCGCGCACGAGTTCGAGCGTTTTTTGCGCCTCCGCGTCGTTGCTCATGTAGTTGATTACCACCGTGTAGCCCATTTGAGCCAATTTGATGCAGACCGCACGCCCAATACCGCGACTGCCTCCTGTTACTAATGCGTATTTCATGTTTGTGATTTTATTATTTGAAAATTTGAAGATTTGAAGATTGGTTTCTATGTTTTTAAGTTTCTATGTTTCAGGTTTCAAGTTTCAGGTTGTTTTGGTCTTAGTCATAGTCATCGTCTTGGTCATCGCCCCCCCTTCCCATTTCCCCCGAAGGGGGAAAGCCTTTCGTTTAATTAAGAATTTTGAATTTAGAATTATTAGTTATTTGCGTTTCCAAACGCCACTGCATTTTTAATTAAATGATTGGAAATTAGATAATTGGGTAATTAAAAAGTCTATGTTCTATGCTCTATCTTCTATGTTCTCTAAACGATAACCTCTCATCTATCAACTCAAAACTTCTGCATATCGCAGAGGCGTTTGTAGTAGCCGTTTAGTTTCAGCAGGTCGTCGTGTTTGCCGCGTTCTACGATTTCGCCTTCGTGCATGACGCAGATTTCGTCGGCTTGGCGTATGGTCGAAAGTCGGTGTGCGATGACAATGGTGGTGCGGTTGTGCATCAGTTTTTCGAGTGCGCTCTGCACCAAGCGTTCGCTCTCGGTGTCGAGTGCCGATGTGGCTTCGTCGAGAATGAGAATCGGCGGATTGCGCAAGATGGCGCGTGCTATGCTGATGCGTTGCCGCTGACCGCCCGAAAGCCGACAGCCGCGGTCGCCCACGCTGGTTTCGTAGCCATGCTCGGTGGCCATGATAAAGTCGTGCGCATTGGCAATTTTGGCGGCGGCAATCACCTCGTCCATCGTGGCCGATTCTACACCAAACGCGATATTGTTGAAAAATGTGTCGTTGAACAAGATGGCCTCTTGGTTCACATTGCCCATGAGGCTGCGCAGCGACTGGATATTGAGTTGGCGCACATCAATGCCATCGACTGTGATGCTGCCTTTGTTCACATCGTAGAAGCGTGGAATCAGATCGACGGCGGTCGATTTTCCAGAGCCCGACTGCCCCACCAGCGCCACAGTTTTCCCTTTCGGGCAGACGATGTTGATGTCTTTCAAAATCCACTCTTCGCGATATTTGAACCAAACATGGTCGAAGCGAATTTCGGAGTTAAATTCGGCAATTCGTTTGGCTTTGGCGTTCTGTTTCAGCGGATTTTCGGCTTTCAGAATATCATCGACGCGCTGCAACGAGGCCATGCCTTTCTGCACACTGTACATCGCTTTCGACAGGTCTTTGCACGGCGCAATGATGCTGTAGAAAATGACCAGATAGTAGATAAATTCGGGCGCAGAAATGTCGCCTTGTCCCGACAGGATGAGCGATCCACCGTACCAAAGCAGCACAGCCACCACCACTGTTCCCAAAAATTCGCTCATGGGGTGTGCCAGCAGATAACGGCAGTTTATGCGGTTGAATGTGCTGCGAATGCGCTCATTGAGAGCGGCAAAACGCGCTTGCAGTTTGGCTTCGGCGGTGAAGGCTTTCACCACGCGCAAACCGCCCAGCGTCTCTTCTATTTGCGACAGCAAATCGCCCGTCTGCTCCTGCCCTGCAAGCGAACGGCGTTTGAGCGAGCGGCCGATTTTTCCAATCAAAAAGCCACTGAAAGGCAGCAAAAGCAGCACAAAAAGCGTCAGTTTCCAACTCAAGGCGAACAAAACCGTGAGATAAACCGCTATCATTATCGGATTTTTGAAAATCATCTCGAGCGAACTCATAATCGAGGCTTCAATCTCGCTCACATCGCTCGTCATGCGCGACATGATGTCGCCTTTGCGCTCTTCGGTGAAGTAGCCAATCGGCAAATCGACCACCTTGGCGTAAATTTGGTTGCGCAAGTCGCGCAAAACGCCCGTGCGCACAGGCACCAACGCCGCCGAAGCCAGATAGGTCGTGCCAGTTTTCAGGAGCGTCATCACTATCAACGCCACGCCCAAAAACAGCAACGCCAGCGGCGCGCCCGAGTCGGTTATTATGCGTTCGATGTAGAAATAGATGTTGTTTTTGGCAGCATCGACAAGGTCGTCCATGCCAGCGCACGACGCCCACGGCACAAACTTGTGCGACCCAGTTTCCATGCCAAACAGAATTTGCAGTATCGGAATGATGGTGGCAAACGAGAACAGACTGAACACCGTTGCCAAAATGTTGAGCACAAACACCCAAACAACATAACTGCGGTATGGCGGCACAAAACGGCGCAAAAGCGTGAAGAGTCCTTTCATAAGCAAATTTTTGCGGAATCGAAATGCAAAGATAAACTTATTTTTGCAAAGCGCAATAAAAAAGCCCCACAAAACTGCGAGGCTCTCTGTTTTTTATCGAAAAAGTGTGTTCAAAAACGCCACGAAAATGTTGCTAACACATTGTGTGTGTGCGTTTTAAGCGTAATCGGTTCGAAATCGTCGCTATTGTACGGCATAAACTGCTCTTGGCGGAGGCGATAGGCATAAGTTACATCTATGGCAAAGGCTTTGTAGCGGTAGCCGAAGCCCGCAGCACCATAGAGCGAGCCAAATTTGCCGTCGGGGTGCGTGTATTCCAAATCGGTGCGCGTGGTGTTGTCGGGCAGCAGACGCTCGGCACTGCTCGTACACGAAGGCGTGGTGTAGGCCGCACCAGCACGCAGCGAAAGCGCCTCTTTTATCTTCACTTCGGCACCCAAACGCACCTGATGCGTGCCACGCACATAGTTTTTGATGTCTTCGTTGTCGTCTTTGTAGGCATCATTTTCCTCGAAATCGGACGACTGCGATGTGCTTCTGCCGAAGCGCATATTTTTGCCTGTGTAGCGGTAATCGACGCTGACAATGGCACTCTTGCCAATCACAAAACCAACGCCCAACTGCACTTTCAACGGTGTGCGCAAGTAGTAGCGATTGTTGCCTTCGGGCGTGCTGTTTGTTCCGCTTTCGGTCTTTTCGTTTGCTTTCACTGCATACTCTAAATCGGCCGAATGGCGGTCTTCGATGGTGTAGTAAGTGGGCGTGTGCAGTGCTGCGGCTATGCGCAAAAACGACACAGGGCGCGCCAGCACACCAAACTTAAAGTTGTAGCCCACGCCCGTGGCATGAAAAGTGTTTGTCAATTCAAAACTGCCACTCTCTTCAAATTTTTCGTCGTAGCGCGACGAGAGCGTGTAGTCCAAACTTTGCAGATTGATGCTTGCGCCCCAGTAGAACACATTGCTGATGTTGGCACCATACGACAGTTCAAATTCGTTCACATAGCCGCTCTCCACCGCACGGTAACGCGATTTCGATTTTTCGCCTTTTTCCAAAAGCGAATACCAATTCAGCGAATCGGCTCCAGTTCCCGGATTTATCAGATAACTTTGGTAGGCCAATTCCGAAATGTACGGCACATTTACATTGTCGTAAGGGTTGTTTTTTGATTCTAATGTCGCCTCTGCAAAACCTCCAGTAAAATAGGCCATGTAGTCGGTCATCGAATAGGGCGTTTGTGGGCTATAGACCTCGAAAGTGCGGCTAAAATTTTTCTGTCGCGTGTAGTTGAAGGCGATGTTGTTGGCAATCCAGCCGCTCTCCTTCTCTCTGTCGGCCCACGCCCAGACAAACGAAACCGTGTTTGGCCGAAAGTCGTAACGGCTATTTTTTCGTGTTTCGCCCCATGTCGATTGCGTTTGTGTCGCTGCTAAATCGAGCGAAAACTGCGCTTCCGACCAGCGATAAACGCCCAATCCTGCGGGATTGTCGGCCACTGCCGATATGTCGCCGCCAAGTGCGCTAAACGCACCCGCCATGCTGCTGTAACGCGCCGTCCCGAGAATATCGTTATCGGTATATTTCAGCGCATCGAACGCCCCCTGCGCCGAAGCCGCCGTCGCCGTTGCAGCCAATGCCACTATTGAAATGATATGGTGTTTCATTGTTGATTTCAAATTTCAGATTTCAGATTGCGCTTCGCGCAGGTTTTAATGTTTCTGTGTCTCTCGCGCTTCGCGCTGTTTCTATGTTTTTGTTGAACTGTTGAAGCGTTGAATTGTTGAACTGTGGATTTGGTTATTTGGTTTTTTGTTGAAGCGTTGAACTGTTGAAGCGTTTCGGACGCACTCGGTGCGTCCCTACTTTTCGCTTTCCACTTTATAGACTTTTCACTTTATACACTTTCACACTAATTCGTCTATGTTCTATGCTCTATCTTCTATGTTCTTAAAAAACACTTCTCACTTCTCACTAATTACCTGCGTCCTCCGCTCGAGGTGCGTGTGCCGCCGCTCGACGAACCGCCGCCGCTGCGTCCACCACCGTAACTGCCGCCCGACGAGGACGAGCCTCCACGGCTGCCGCCGCTGTAAGTGCCGCTCGAGCGTGTTCCACTCGACGACGAGGACGATGAGCCGCTGCGGCTACCACTGCTGTAAGTGCCGCTCGAACTGCGGCTGCCACTGTTGTAACTGCTGCTCGAACTGCGCCCGCTCGACGGCGAGGCGGAATAGGACGAACTGCTGCTGCCGCTTTGGCGCGAACCGCTCGATACACGCGTGCCGCTTGTGCTGGTCGAGGTGCTGCTGCTACCCTGCCGCCCTGTGGTGGTGGAACTGCCCCGACTGGCCGATTGGCCGTTGCTTACGCGCGTGCCTTCCGAAGCCGATACACGCACCGTTTGGCGTGAGCCTTGTGGTGTGCTTTGCACCTGTGTGCGCACCTCGCCACGCGTACCGCCTTCGACGCGCGCTGGGGTCTGCTGGCGACCGCTGTTGCCAGTCGCTACCTGCGTTGCCGAGCGCGAACCGCTTGATGTGCTTACATTGGTGCGTGTGCCACTCGAACGCCGCCCAGTTGCATTGTGTTGCAAGCGATAAGTTTCGTTCGATGCTGCAAAATAGTTGCGTCCAACATCGCCTCTATCGTGGTGCGGGCCGCCTGGACGGTAGCCATCGTGGTGGTGCGGGTGATGCCAATCGTAGGCGTGGCAGTGATAGTGTCCGTAGGGGTGATAGTAGTACCACGGACGATACCACGAATAGTAGTCCCAATACCACGCATCGTAGTACGAATACCAGCCCCAATAGTAGTTGCGGTAGTAGGGACGATACCAATAGTAGTCGTTCCAGCCCCAGCCGTAATCGACATAAACATTGGTAGTGGTGGTTTCGGTGGTGGCATTGTAGGCCGATATGTCCACGCCATCGCCATCGAGCGACACAAGATAAGAGCCATCTTCCATGTCGTAGATGGTCGTGTCGTTACCATCGATATGCACAAGCAGATTTTCGCCGCGCGCCCGACGGATACGGTTCGAATAGGTGTAGTCCTCTTCCGTCAGACTGATTTCGTCGTCGGCCGTAGCCTGCGCCACAGTAGCGGTGGTGGTCGTGGTTTTCGTCGTTGTGGTGGTTACTTTCACCCGTTTGATGTCGGTTTTCGGGTTGAAGTAGATGTCGTCGTAATACTGCGCAAAAGTGGTTGAAGAGGCGCAAATCACTGCGACTAAAAGCGAAAAAATTCTGATGTTTTTCATGATGCCCTCCTATTTTTTTTTGTTCCCTTTCAAAAAAAGCAGTACAAATGTCGTGCAAATCGCCTGCATTTTGTCGAAAATTTATATTTTTTTCTGATTTTTTTGAAAAATTCTTCACTTTTTCGGGCGTTTATAGTCGAATGCGCCCAGATAGACTACCCTGCCGCTATTGCCGAAAACCTCCTCGTAGCGTGCGGCGGCAAATTTGAAACTGCAACTATCGCTCAACGGCAGCGAATCGAGTTCGGCGGCCGACAGCAGTTGTGTGTAGGCGCGCATTTGGGCGATGCAGAGCGTGTCGCATTCGACGAGCGTTTCGCCACTGATATTTTCGATGGCGGCGTAGGGGCATTTTTTCTCGTTGAGATAGCCGCGCACCAATGCCGAATCGTTGCCCACAAAACGCGCATTGTGAACGCCAATGTAGTAGTTCAGTTTGAGCGACACGCTGCCGTTGTCCAAGCACGAGGCGAGCAAAAACGCCGTGCAGACGAACAAAAAGAGGCGAATGGCTTGCGGTTTTTTCATAGCGGCAATATAATATGGTGCAAAGGTAAAAAATTATTCTGATTTTTGGCACTTTGCGTGCAGAAAATTGCGCCTATTTTGTCTGCAAATCGAAAAAGACAGGCAGGTGGTCGCTGTAGCCGCCGTTGAATTTCAGGCCGATGTAGGTGCGGAACGGCTTTTTGCCAAACGGTTTATCGTCCTCGAGCAGCCAATCGGGGGCGAACACACGCACGCCATCGGCGGTGATGGCGGTCTGTTTTGCGCCAGCGAGCAGTGCGCCCGACACCACTATTTGGTCGAGCATTCCCCACTGTCCGTCGTGGCGGTAACTGCCAATTTCGCCCTGTTCGTGCAGCGCGTAAGTGAGGTTGTAGAGTTGGTTCACCGCCAGCGAATCGCCCACAGGAGCGGCACCAAGCACTTGGCGCATACTGCGGTTGTCGGGATAGTCGTTGAAATCGCCCATGATGAGAATCAACGCCGCAGAATCGGTGTTTTGCACGCTATCGACCGCTTCGCGCAGGCGTGCGGCAGCAAAAAGTCGGTTGGGTTCGCTCTCCAGTTCGCCGCCCAAACGCGACGGAAAATGGTTGACAAACAGGTGCAGTGTGTCGCCGCTCGGCAGTGTGCCGCAAGCGTAGAGAATGTCGCGCGTAGCCTTGCCCGAAGGGAGCGTGAAGCGTATCGGTCGCGACGCGATTGGGTGGAAAAAATGGTGTTGATAAAGCAGCGCCACATCTACGCCGCGCGCATCGTCCGATTCGTAGTGAATAATCTGATAATTAAGTTGTTGCAAATGCGAATAGCGTACTAAATCAATCAAACAATGCCTATTCTCTATCTCGCAAAGTGCAATTAAGGCAGGCGGAGTCCATTCGCCCACGGCAGCCACCACTTGCCCGATGTGCGTGAGTTTTTGTTGGTAGCGTGCGTAATTCCAGCCACGCATACCGCCAAGCAGATATTCGTCGTCGTGTTTCAGCGTGTCGTGCTGCGTGTCGAACAAGTTTTCGACATTGTACTCCATCACGCGAAATCTGTTTTGCGCCCCCAGCACGGCTGGCAACAGCAAAAACAGTAGTATGGCGGCGAAGTTTTTCGACATGGTTCGTACAGTTAGTAGTGAGAAGTTAGCAGTGAGCAGTGATTTTTTTAGTTAGGAGTGAGGTGACAAGCCGCAATTTCAGAATTTCAAATTGTCGGTTTTTAGCCCCCTTTCCCGTTTCCCCCGAAAAAATTATTGAATTATTGAGTCATTGAATTATTGAGTTATTTTCCAACCCCTCCGCTTCGCTCGTCCCCTTGCAAAGGGGACAGGTTCTCGCTCAACAGTGTCGTAATTTTCAAATTTTCAAATGAAAAAACTTTCAACTTTACAAACTTTATAAACTTTCAAACTAAATTTGTCTATGTTCTATATTCTATCTTCTTAAAATCTCGTCTTGCGACTAAAATTATCAATTATTTTTCGTATGCTCCGAGGTCGGGGTGGCCATCGGCGAGGCGGTTGTGGCCGAGCAGGTCGGTTGGGTAGCGTTGTGCGACGCTGATGTTGGCGCGGCCGCGTGCCTGCGATTGCTGGTCGAGTTGGAAGTTGTAGTAGCCACCATCGCGGCGCGTGGTATTGACAAAAACCGTATCGGAATGGTAGGCACCGCTGGCATCGGGATTTTGTGAGTTTGCCCACAAATTGTCGTGGTAAAAGGGCTCGTTTTGCTTGCGTTTTTTCAGCAACGAGTTGCTAATCAGCACATTGAATGTAGCATCGGTGATGGTGTCGCGCAGCAGCAAGATTTCGCTGCTTTGGCTGCCAAAGACGATGGAATTTTCGATTACGGTCGATTGCACAGGGAAAATGTAGAGCAGATTGCCATCGAGTGCGTAGTTGGCCACGACCAAGGCGACATCTTCGCGCGAGCCCCAAGTGTAGTAGTTGGCGATGGTGGTGTGTGCCATGCGCAGTTCGCCGCCAAGTTGGTACAGACACGATGTGCCGCAGTTCGACAGTTCGCAGTTGGCCATATCCACTTTGGCATTTTGGGTGTAGAGTCCGTACTGTGTCATCGAGTGCAGCACGCTGTTGGTGAGTGTGAGCGTGGGTTGTGCTATGGAAGTGCCAACCAGCACCATGCCGATGTCGCAGTTGCGGATTTGGGCGTGGTCGATGGTGTGTGTGCCGTGTGCATTTTGCAGATAGATGCCGCCCCACTGCCCCGGCATGTATTCGTAGGGCGTTTTGTCCTCGTCGGGCATGCGGTCGAAGCGGTCGGTGCGCATCAGCACGGGGTTTTCGGCAGTGCCTTTCGCTACAAGGTTGCCATCGACCACAAGATTGGCTTTGCTGTGGAAAAATAGGCGTGTGCCTGCCTCGAGCGTGAGTGTGGCGTTGGCGGCGACATGCAGATTGCCAAAAATAAGGTAGGGACGCTGCGCATTGAAAGTGGTGTTGCTGCCGATTTCGGCATCGCTTAGAATGACAGCATCTTGGCCATAGTTCACGAGTTTCACATCTTGCGTTACGCCGTTGGTAACGAAAATCATCGAGTCGATGTAGAAGAGCGGCACATCGATTTTGCTCGAATCGGCCGTTATCTCCACAAAGACTATCAGGCTGTCGTTTGCGCCAATTTCGACATTTTCGAGCATTTTGCTGTCGGGTGGAATGCGCCCATCGAGGTTGTAGCGGAAATAGGACTCACTGCCCCACCCCAAGCGCACCGACGAGATGACAAGCGCGCGGCGGTTGCGGTTATAGACACTGAACGAGAGCGTGCGCGACGGCACATTGGTAAACATGGTATCGAACGAGAGCGTGTCGCACGAAAACGCCAGCACAGCCGACGGATCGGTAGTAACTTTGTCGTCGACGCAGGCGCAGAGCGACAGCAGCAGCGCACAGAGAGCCAAAAAGCAGATGGGTCGTTTCATTATTTCTAACTCAAGTTTCGCAAGTAAGTTTTTTCGTCTGTGTGGGAAGTAATTTCAGATTTCAAATTTCAGATTGCGCTTCGCGCTGTTTCTATGTTTTTAAGTTCCTCGCGCTGTGCGCTGTTTCTATGTTTCAGGTTTCAAGTTTCAGGTTTTCGGTAGCCGAAACGCCGCAAGTATTGTTCATTTTACTCGGACGCACTCGGTGCGTCCCTACAATTTGGAATCTGAAATCTGAAATTTGAAATTTGAAATTTGAAATTGCGGCTTTGCCGCATCACTTCTCACTGCTAACTTCTCACTTCTAACTATTCTTGTGACTTGCTTCTTGCTACTTGCGACTAATTGTGATGCAAAATTACAAAAAAAAGGTTTGTCTTTTTAATAAAAACGGCTATCTTTGCAAAAAATTACATTTCACCTTTTAATTTTATTGGAATTATGGCAAGCCGCAAAGAACTCAAACAGAGCATTCAACTGATTGCGAGCGAACTCGTCAGTGAGGCGTACATTGTTCACAAGATGCTCGACAAGATGAACGAACAGGAATTTAGCGATGTGCTGGTGCGCGTAGCCGCTTTGAACAACGACTTTTTGGCGCGCGCCAACCGCCCCGAGCCGGGCATGAAGGCCAAAGCCTACTACGCAAAACTTCGTGCCGATTTCGATACAGAGGTCGAGGCGATAATCGCTCTGCTGGGCAAACATTAACCACTTTTTTGCAAAAAAGAAGAGGCAGAACTGCGCTCCAACTTTGGCGCAGTTTTTTTTGTGGGTTGTTGAAAACTTTATTTGCTGCGTATGTGCTTATAATTCAATAAAAAGTGTATTTTTGCAGACTATTTGCAAAAGAATTTTTTGTAGTGATTGTAACACTTAAAGTAAAAATTTAACTTTTATTCACAAACATCTTTAATTCAATTTGTTATGAAACCAACACACATTGAGCATTTGGGTATTGCTGTGGCGAGCCTCGATGCCACAATCCCGTTTTTTGAGTTGCTGACGGGAACAAAATGCTACTCTATCGAAGAGGTGGCCGACCAAAAAGTGCGCACTGCCTTTTTCAAAGTAGGACAGACAAAAATCGAACTGTTGGAGCCGACTTGCCCCGAATCGACCATTGCCAAGTTCATCGAAAAGAATGGCGGTCGCGGTGGCGTGCATCATGTGGCGTTCAATGTAGAGAGCGTGGCCGAAGCCCTGAAAGAGGCCGAAGCCGCTGGTCTGCAACTCATCGACAAAGCCCCGCGCAAAGGTGCCGAAAACCTGATGATAGCGTTTTTGCACCCGAAATCGACTTGCGGCGTGCTGACCGAACTCTGCGAACAGCCCAAATAAATCGGCGGAAAAATAGAACGAAAATCCTATAAACGCAACGACAATGGAAAATCAAGAAAAACTGAAAAAACTGATTGAGAAGCGCGCCGAAGCCATGGCTGGCGGCGGCGAAAAAGCGGTAGAAAAACACCACGCCAAAGGCAGTTTCACCGCTCGCGAACGCATCAACATGCTGCTCGACGAGGGCAGTTTCGAAGAGGTGGATATGTTTCTCACCCACCGCTGCACCGACTTCGGTATGGAGAAGAAGGTGTTTCTCGGCGACGGCGTGGCCGTAGGTAGCGGCACCATCGACGGTCGTTTGGTGTATGTGTTTGCGCAGGACGCAACAGTTATTGGCGGTTCGCTTTCGGAGACGATGGCGCAGAAAATCTGCAAAGTGATGGACATGGCCATGAAGATGGGCGCGCCAATCATCGGGTTGAACGACTCGGGGGGCGCACGCATACAAGAAGGCGCTTGCGCACTGGCTGGTTACGCCGAAATTTTCGAACGCAACATTCTTGCATCGGGCGTAGTGCCACAAATATCGGTTATTTTTGGTCCTTGCGCTGGCGGCGCGGTGTACTCGCCTGCCCTCACCGACTTCATTATGATGACCGAAAAGAACTCGTATATGTTCATCACAGGACCGAAAGTGGTGAAATCGGTTACAGGCGAAGATGTGTCGGTCGAAGACCTTGGTGGCGCACGCGTTCACGCTTCGAAATCGGGCGTTACGCACTTTGTGGCTACCAGCGAAGAAGATGCTGTGGCGCAGGTTCGCCGCTTGATTTCGTTCATTCCGCAAAACAACTTGGAAGAGGCACCTGTGCTGACTTGCACCGACCCGATTGACCGTGTGGACGATGTGCTGAACGAGATGGTTCCTGCCAATCCGAATGTGCCTTACAACATGAAGGACATCATCAACATCATTGTCGATAACAACGACTTTATGGAGGTGCAGAAAGATTTTGCCAAAAACATCATCTGCGGATTTGCGCGCTTCAATGGTCAATCGACGGGCATTATTGCCAACCAGCCCAACTGGCTTGCAGGTGTGCTCGACTGCGACGCTTCGCGCAAAGCGGCTCGTTTCATTCGTTTCTGCGACGCATTCAACATTCCTATCTTGACGCTTGTCGATGTGCCGGGATTCCTTTGTGGCACTGGTCAAGAGTACGCTGGCATTATCGACCATGGTGCAAAACTGATGTTTGCCTACGGCGAAGCCACTGTGCCGAAAGTTACCGTTACCATACGCAAATCGTACGGCGGCGCACACATTGTGATGAGTTGCAAACAACTGCGCGGCGACTACTGCTACGCTTGGCCAAATGCCGAGATAGCCGTGATGGGCGCATCGGGAGCCATTGGTGTGCTTGAGGCCAAAAACATCAAAGCCATCGAAGATCCCGAAGAGAAAAAACGCTACATTGCCGAAAAAGAGGCTGAATATCAAGAGAAATTCGCCAGTCCGTATCAAGCGGCATCGCGCGGCTACATCGACAATGTGATAGAGCCTCGCAACACGCGTTTCCGCATTATTCGCGCTTTCCAAGTGCTGCAAAGCAAACGCTTGACCAATCCGTTGAAAAAACATTCGAACATTCCACTCTAAAAACTGAAGCGTTATGATTTTACTGACAGTAAACTGGCCACATGTTTGGATGGTTACGCTCATCGGCTTTGGGCTGACACTCATCTTGCTGATTCTGCTCGTCTATTTGTTGCGCTTTTTCGGCATGATAATGAAGCCGCGCGTGAAAGTGCCAAAAGTGGTTCATGGCGAAGAGAAATCGGAAATCAGGTACGACGAAAAGGTGAAAGTTACGCTGCAGGCCAACACCACAGCGGCTATTGCCATGGCACTGCACCTGTACTACGACGAACCGCACGACGAAGAGCAGCATGTTATCACCATCAAAAAGATAGACCGCCGCTACTCGCCGTGGAATTCGAAAATTTATGGTATCAACAATCTTGTAAAATAACACAGCAATGAGAAAATTTAAGTTTATCATAGACGGCCACAAATACGAAGTGTCGGTCAATGAAAAAGAGAACAATTTGGCCGAAGTAGAAGTGAATGGCACGCCTTTCACCGTCGAAATCGAGAAAGAGGTGAAAATTGCTCGCCCTGCTACGGCTGCCGTGCGCACCGCCGCTCCAACGGTCACCACAGTTGCGCCGAAAGCCACTGGCGTATCGGAATTTATCAAATCGCCACTGCCCGGCTCGATAGTGAAAGTGCTGGTTGCCGACGGTCAAGCCGTGAAACGCGGCGATGTGATTCTGACCATGGAATCGATGAAGATGGAAAACAACATCGCTGCCGAAAAAGACGGCGTGGTGAAGAGCGTGCTTGTAACGCCTGGTCAGAATGTAATGCAGGACGACAAACTCGTAGAATTTACCGCTGCCAATGTGGCTGCTCCCGTAGCCGAAGCGCCGAAAGTTGAAACACCGAAACCAGCCGTTGCGCCCGAAGCCCCCAAAGCCGCTGCGCCTGCTGGCGGGTTCAAAGTGGTGTCGCCGCTGCCCGGTTCGGTAGTGAAAGTTGCCGTCGAAGTCGGTCAAGAGGTGAAAAAAGGCGATTTGCTGCTCACGCTCGAATCGATGAAGATGGAAAACAGCATTTTGGCCGAGCGCGATGGCAAAGTTACTTCGGTGGCTGTGAGCGCAGGACAAAGCGTGATGCAGGACGATGTTCTGGTAGTTTTAGGTTAATGAACTCACACCAAAAATTTTCGGAACAATGAAAAAAATCCTGTCAATAGTCGCAGTTCTGCTGCTGATGGGTGCGCCAAGCCTTTTTGCACAAGAGGCCGAAGCCGCTGCCGCAGCCACAGACGAAGCGACCGAACAAGTTGCAACCGACACGCCAGCCGAAGCCACCGCCGAGGCGGCCGATGCTGTTGTGGTCGATGAGGCACAAGAGAGCGAAAACAGTACTTGGGACGACATCGTAGCGTTTTTCAAGTCGATGGGCATTGCGCGCATCACTTGGCAACAAGGGCTGATGTTGCTCATCTCGTTTCTATTGCTCTATTTGGCCATCAAAAAGCAATACGAACCGCTGTTGTTGCTGCCTATTGCCTTTGGTATGTTGCTCACCAATTTGCCGGGCGCAGGTATGTTTCACAACGATTTGTGGGTAGCATTTTTGGACGAAAATAGTCCGATGTACCACAGTTATGGCGCTGTGATGCGCGAAGGCGGTCTGCTCGATGTGCTTTATATTGGTGTGAAAGCGGGCGTTTATCCCTGTTTGATTTTCGTTGGTGTGGGCGCGATGACCGACTTCGGTCCGCTCATTGCCAACCCCAAAAGCCTGTTGCTTGGTGCGGCGGCGCAGTTGGGCATTTTCATCACCTTTTTGTGCGCCAATCTGTTTGGTTTCACCGAAGCCGAGGCTGGTTCCATCGGTATCATCGGTGGTGCCGACGGCCCGACATCGATATTCTTGACATCGAAATTGGCACCGCATTTGCTTGGCCCTATTGCCATTGCGGCCTACTCGTATATGGCGCTTGTGCCAGTGATTCAACCGCCGATTATGCGCGCTTTGACCACCAAAAAAGAGCGTGCCATCAAGATGAGCCAACTGCGTTCGGTGAGCAAAAAGGAGAAAATTGTCTTCCCGATTGTTATCACCGCCATTGTGGCACTGATATTGCCCGACGCTGCCCCACTGATTGGCAGTTTGATGCTTGGCAACCTGATGAAAGAGTGCGGCGTGGTCGATCGTCTGTCGAAAACGGCACAAAACGAGTTGATGAACATCATCGTCATTTTCCTCGGTTTGTCGGTTGGTGCTACAGCCACTGCCGAATCGTTCTTGAATGTGAAGACGCTGCTGATTCTTGCTATGGGTATCGTGGCTTTCAGTTGCGGCACGGCTGGTGGCGTACTGTTGGCCAAGTTTATGAACCTCTTCACCAAAGACAAAATCAATCCGTTGATTGGTTCGGCTGGTGTGAGCGCAGTGCCGATGGCGGCGCGCGTGAGTCAGGTTGTAGGTCAGGAGGAGAACCCCGGCAACTTCCTGCTGATGCACGCTATGGGACCCAATGTGGCAGGCGTGATTGGCTCGGCCGTAGCGGCGGGCATTTTGCTGACAATGCTTGGATAGACCAAGATAGACAAAGTGAACAAACGAATTGCAGAGCCGTCACATTGTGGCGGCTCTACTGTTTTACGGATTTTCCCAAATCCACAAATAACCAAAAACATAGAAACATAGAAACCAAAATTGCGATAGCAATTTTGAGAAACCAGAAACATAAAAACCAAAATCGCTCCAACTACTAACCCGATCAGCGTTTTGTTTAACTTATAGGCTTGCCTTTAGTCGTCGAGCAGGTGTGGGCGCAGGCGTTTGGTGCGTTCAATGGCCTGTTCGTGTTCCCACTCGGCTATTTTGCGCTCGTTGCCCGACAGCAGTATTTCGGGCACTTTCCAGCCGTTGAAATCGGCAGGGCGCGTATAGACAGGCGGCGCAAGCAGTCCATCTTGAAACGAGTCGGACAGTGCCGATTGCTCGTCGCCGAGTGCGCCGGGCAGCAGCCGCACAATGGCGTCGGTTACAATGGCAGCGGGCAGTTCGCCGCCCGTAAGCACATAGTCGCCGATGGTGATTTCGCGCGTTATTAGGTGTTCGCGCACGCGGTGGTCGATGCCTTTGTAGTGGCCGCACAGTATGATGATGTTTTGCAGCAGCGACAGACTGTTGGCCATTGGTTGCGAAAATTGTTCGCCGTCGGGCGTCATAAAGATGATTTCGTCGTAGTGGCGCTCGCTTTTCAGTTTTTCGATAATGCGATAAATCGGCTCTATCTGCATCACCATGCCCGCTCCGAAACCAAAGGCGTAGTCATCGACCCGATGGTGGCGCAGGTCGGTGCTGTAGTCGCGCAGATTGTGCAGATGAATCTCCGCCAGCCCTTTGTTGCACGCGCGCCGCACGATGGAGTTATTCAACGGACCATCGAGCAGTTCGGGCAGCACTGTGATTATGTCGATACGCATTTTTTTGAGTGAGGAGTGAGGAATTAGGAGTGAGGAATTTTTAGTTAGAAGTGAGAAGTTAGCAGTGAGCAGTGAATTTAATTATTTGAAAATTGCGGCGGTGTTAGGCGTAAAATTTCATAATTCTTAATTCAAATTTCTTAATTGAAAAAGGGCTTTCCCCCTTCGGGGGAAACGGGAAAGGGGGCTATGTCCAGAGCCGCAATTTCAAATTTCAGATTTCAGATTGTTGAATTGTTTAATCGTTGAATTGGGCAAAATAAATTTCAAATTTTCAAAATGAAAAAACTTTTTACTTTTTACTTTCAACTTTATACACTTTCACACTAATTTCGTCTATGCTCTATGCTCTATCTTCTTAAAATCTCGTCTTGCGACTTGCGACTCACATCTTGCGACTCCATTATCAATTGATTCTCCTCGTGTGGTTCATTTCGAAGAAGTCGGCCAGTGGGCTTACCAAATTGCCTTTGAGCAGCACATGGTGGTTGCCAATCGGGTTGTTGAAAAAGTAACTGCACGGCGAACCGAGGTGCAGGCGCACTTGTGTGCGGCACACATCGTCGGAATCGGTGTTGGTGAGCAGGTGCGCCGAGGTAACATAAAACTCGTCGAGCGCGCCGCCGCCGCATTTCAGCAGTGTGTAGTCGCCGGCGGGCAGAATGCCTTGCACCGCCACGCCGCTCAAACTCTCGAAATGGTTGCGCACGATGTACGATTTTGTCAGTTTCAAACCGATGGTGCAGTGTGCCAAAAGCATCGTGTTGTCGTGCACATTTATCTGCGATGGGTTGCACATAAATCCTGTAACGCCCGTAACGACTTTGGCAGCCAGCATGGTAAAAACGGTCTGCATATCGCCCTCGCAGCCCGCAATGATGCCGTCGTCGTTGAGTAGCGACAGCGCCAAGCAGCCCGTAGTGCCGATGCGCGGAATCAGTCCGAAACATTGAATGGTAAAGGCATCGAGGTTGTGGCGGAGGCAAACGGTTTTCACGGCGCGATAGAGGCGATAGGCTTTCAGCACATCATTTAGATTTGGTTCGCGTACGGCTGCGGCATTTTTTACAAACGCTTCGGCATCGGTGCGCACTTCGTCGTCAGCAATTTTTTCGAAATTATCAACCACCTCGTCCAGTGCCACATCGATAAACTCCACACCCCAGCGTTTGCGTGCGGCTTCGTAATCTACCCCGCTGGCTATCAGCCATTTCGATGGTTCGCCAATCACGCCAATGCGTTTGCCTGCCAAGAGATTTTTGCGTTCAAAAAGTTTTTCGTACGCTTTCAATTCGGATAGCACAATCGCCTCGTCGCCGTGAATGATGTGGCACTCTGCGCCTTGTTGCCGCGCCCAAGTGTTTATTTCGAGCGAGGCCGCCAGCGAATTTTGCAGCCCATCGGTGAGCAGAACGATTGGTTTTTGCAGTTGGTCGTAGTAACTGCGGAACGCATATTCCACGCCGCCACTCGACACAAAAACGACTTGCAGTTCATTTTTTTCGATGGCTTCGATAGCGTCGGGCGACACGATATGCACATCGTAGTGCGCATCGAGCAGGTCGAACAGTTGGCGGTGCGCATGGCGAATAGTGCCTTGCTTGTTCAGTTCCGAAGCGAAAGTGATAAGGTTAAGATGGTTCATAAAAGCAATTTGCGTGTGATTTTCTGCAAAGTTACACATTTTTGCGTCAAAAACAAGCGTTCATTCAAAAAATTGGTCGGAAAAATTGACGAAATAGAGTTGCTCTTCGGCGCGTGTGCAGGCGGTGTAGAGCCAGCGCAGGTAGTCGCTATCGATCTGTTCGGCGGTGATTGCCCCCTGATCGACAAACACTTCGCGCCATTGACCGCCTTGCGCTTTGTGGCAAGTTACGGCGTAGCCAAATTTCACCTGCAAGGCGTTCAGATATTCGTTTTGCATCATGGCTTTGTAGCGCGTGCGGCGGTTGCCAATGTCGAGATAATCCTCTTCGACGGCGGCAAAAAGTTGCTTCGACAGTTGCGTGGCGGCGGCTGGCGTTTCGGTGTAGAGCGAGTCGATGAGCAGCCGCACATCCATTTCGCAGTCGTAGTCGAGAAAACGCAGCGTAACATCAGCAAAACGCAGTCCGTACATCTCGCGATGGCCGCGTATGCGCACCAATTCAGCAGCGTCGCCGTTGGCAATAAACTCCATTTCGGGGTACTCTTTGCTCCAAAAATAGTTGTTGCGCGTAACCATCAGCATATCGCCCGACGAGAGTTCGTCCTCCTTGCACATCACCTGATTGCGAATGCCGCGGTTGTAAAGCACGGCGCGTCGGTTCGAGCGCGTTACGATGATGCAATTTTCCACGCCCGAGCGGTTGTAGGCGGTCTGAATTTTGTCGATCAGTTCGGTGCCATCGACACGATGCACATCGGGAAAATTGCCGTGCAGAGCCAGCGTGGGCGACATCTGCGCCAAGGCGTTGCGCACGAGTGTAGCGTTGTGCAGAATGCCGCTTTCGGCCGATTGGCGCACCACTTCGGTCAGTTCGCACGCCACCACCGACAGGCCGTAATGCTCCAGATTGCGCGGTTCGAGCGCAGGCGAAAACGGTTGCATCACGGGCGGCAGTTGCGCCGTGTCGCCAATGAGAACCAGTCGGCAGTTGTCGCCCGAATAGACAAACTCGATGAGGTCGTCGAGCAGCCGCCCCGAGCCGAAATTTGTGCCATCGGTGGGCGTGTTCGACACCATCGAGGCCTCATCGACCAAAAAAAGTGTGTCGCGCGCATTGTTGTAGTTGAGCGAAAACTCGATTGATGCCGATTTTTGTCGGTAGATGCGTTTGTGTATGGAGTAGGCCGATTGCCCTGCGTAGTTGCTGAAAATTTTGGCGGCGCGCCCTGTTGGTGCCAGCAACACGGTACGCTGTTTCAAGGCGCGCATGGCCGCCACCAATGCGCCAACCACCGATGTTTTGCCTGTGCCAGCGTAGCCTGTGAGCAGAAAAACGCTGTGCGTTTCGGGCGAGGTGCAAAATTCCGCCAGCCGCTCGATGCACGCCGTCTGTTCGTCGGTGGGTGCAAACGGCAGTTGTTCGCATATTTTTTGTGTCAGAAAGTGGTGTAGCACGCGTTTTTACCGTTATCAATCAGCGAATCCATGTTTGGCTGCGCCCGAGAATGCCGCGTTTGTCGATAGAGCCGCGCAGTTTGATGTTGCCAGTCGCCGCATCGAATGTGATTGCGCCATAATAGACATTGCCGCTTTCGGGATCGACCACATGACCGCCCACCATTTTGCCGTTTTCGTATTTCAGGTCGCGCACAATTATCATTCCTTCGATGGGTTTGTCCTTGTCTGCGCCTTTGCACTTGTCGCAAAGCAGCCCTTTCCCCGCAAATTCGGGATTCAAAAACCGCTCCATTTTGCCGTAATACATGCCGTTTGTCGCCTTGAAAATGCGCACCACAGCCTCCTGCTCGCCCGTCTTGTCGCTTACCGTGCGCCATTCGCCCAAAAATTCGGACTGCGCAAAAACTTGCACCGCACACAGAGCAACGAGTAGTGTAAAGATAGTGTGTTTCATTTGGGGGAATTTTCTAGTTTTTGGTTTCTAAGTTTCTGTGTTTCTCAAAATTGCTACCGCAATTTTTGTTTCTATGTTTTTCGCGCTATGCGCTGTTTCTGGTTATTTGGTTATTTGGTGAGTTGATAAACCCATTAATTTGAAATTTGAAATTTGAAATTCTGAAATTTGAAATTTGAATTTGCGGCTCTGCCGCATCACTGCTCACTTCTAACTGCTCACTTCTAACTAATTCCTCACTCCACATAAAGCACGAGCCCTTTCAGGTATTCGCCTTCGGGGTGATAGATGTTCACGGGGTGGTCGGCGGGCTGCGTCAGTTGGTGCAGAATGCGCACATTGCGACCGCTTTGCGCCGCTGCGCTGAACACCGCCAAGCGGAACTGCTCTTTGCTCACCGCCTGCGAGCAGGAGAATGTGAACAAAATACCGCCCGCACGAATGGCTTCGAACGCTTTGGCGTTCAGTTTTTGATAGCCGTGCAGCGCATTGCGCAGCGTTTTTTGGTGCTTGGCAAAGGCTGGCGGGTCGAGAATTATCAAGTCGTACTTGCCGTTGGCGGTTTCCAAAAATTTGAACGCATCGTCGGCAAACGCCTCGTGCCGCGCGTCGTCGCCGAAATTCAGTGCCACATTGCGCCGCGTGAGTTCTATCGCCTTGGCCGAACTATCGACCGAATGCACCAATCGTGCGCCGCCACGCAGGGCGTAGAACGAAAATCCGCCTGTGTAGCAAAACATATTCAGCACGCTGCGCCCAGCGGCATAACGCTCGAGCAACGCCCTGTTTTCGCGCTGATCGACAAAAAAGCCTGTCTTCTGACCGCGCAACCAATCGACTTGAAATTTCAACCCATTTTCGGTGGCGATACAGTCGCTGGCAGTACCAATCAGATAGCCGTCTTCCGCCACAACGGGCGCTTTGTAGGGCAGTGTTCCTTCCGATTTGTAATAGACATTGTGCAGCCCATCGACCTCCTCGACGAGCAGCCGCGCCAGCCATTCGCGCACATTGTGCATGCCCACCGAATGTGCCTGAACCACAGCGGTATCGCCGTAAATATCGACTACCAAACCCGACAGATTGTCGCCTTCGCCATGCACCAGCCGATAGGTGTCGCTGTTGGGCGCGCCAACCAGCCCCAACGCCTTGCGCACGGCATACGCCGCACGAATGCGTTCACGGTAAAATGCCTCGTCTATCGGGCGGTCGGCAAACGAAAGAATGCGCACGGCAATGCTGCTGTTTTGATAATGCCCAACGGCCAAAAAACGCCCATCGCGATCGACCACGCGCACCACATCGCCCTCGTTGGCGCGACCGTCGGCATGCGCTATTGCGCCCGAAAACACCCATGGGTGGAAGCGCAAAAGGCTCTCCTCTTTATGCGGTTTCAAAGTGATTGTTACCATAAAAAATTACGGTTGCTGTTTGTTTAGTTCCAAATAGATGTCGCGGCACGCCCACGCATCAATAGCGGCGTAAGCCTTCTGTTGCGGCGATAGAATGGGCGCTTCCCAGTTCGACAACTGCTGCGCTTTCGAAATGCGCTTGCCAAAAATGATGGCGTAGATTTTTTGCAAACCTTTGTCCTCGATGCCAAATTGCGTTACAAAATTTTGCAATTCGACGAAATTCTGCGGCTTCACGGCCATCCACTTTTGCAAAGCGTGAAAATCGTTCTGTATCGAAAGTCCCACTTTCAGCACATCGGGCGATTCGAGCAACGCTTTCACCCCCTGATGTTCGCCAATAAATTGCAACCGAAACAGATAACAAGTGTTGGCACTGGCCAACTGCAAAAGCGAAACGGTATGCTGCTCGACATGCGCTACAAAGTTTGGTCGCGTTTCGGTGTCGAACCCGATAACTGGCTCGTGCAGCAGTTGCGACACGGCAAAATCGGCTTCACGGCGCGACTTTACCACCACAATTCGTCCCGAAGGTTTCACGCGCGACATCGCCGCCACACGCTCTTTCTCTATGTTTGCCTGATAGTGCTGCACCTACTCGTCTGTTGTGTCGCTGGGCGCAACGGCCGCCACATGCAACGCACGCAACGCACCGAGCAGCCGCCCACCCCAATGGTTTCTGAAATCGTCGATGCAGACTGCCAAAGCCAGCTCCGACAGTTCGTCGTTGCCAACCGCGCAGCAGCACACAAAGTCCTTGAGCGACTGGTACATATCCGACAAATCCTCCGAAATGGTGGCATAGAGCGTCGTTTCGCTCAGCGCCATATCGGCATCGAACGAGTCGAGGTAGTCGTCGCTCTCGCCGAGCAATTCCGACAGCCGCACGCGCATCTGTTCGTAGTCGCATTCGGTTACAAAACGCTCCACTTCGTCGTCGGGCAAGACAGTGGGCGATACCATCATCGCTTTCAGATAGAGCAGCGGCAGCAGTTTGCTCATTTTCGATACAAAATCGGCTTTCGATTCGTGCTGCAACCCCTCGAGGTATTTGCAGGTTTCGACAGCAACGGTCAGAAATTCCAGTTTTTCCTTGGTATAAAACGACATTCTTTGTCCAATTGATTAAATTTAATTTGCAAAGGTAGAAATTTGTTTTGTAACAGCCGCCAGCCTGCGGCGTTTTTTCGCATTCGGCAACTTTTATGTGCCATTTTTTGCATTTTTCGGCAAAACATTTTGTCCTTTCAAAAAAAATACCTACCTTTGCACCGCAAAACAGGGTACCTTGGCCGAGTGGTTAGGCACCGGTCTGCAAAACCGCATACAGCAGTTCGATTCTGCTAGGTACCTCCAACACAAACACCGCCTTTGGCTTTCGTCAGAGGCGGCAGTTTTTTATTAGGAATTTTGTATTAAGAATTGGCGGCTGGTGTTGGTTGCGTGGCGTTCCCCCTTCGGGGGAAACGGGCTCACCCGATAAATCTAGGGGATTAGGCGTATAACTTTGTGAGTCTGAAAAGG
>CAVKTI010000020.1:0-34546 GCA_963659365.1 Acutalibacteraceae bacterium
AAGGCGTTACCTGCAAAGTCCATTTGGCTCTGCCGCGCCCACGAATCAATGGCACCTCAGCCTCAAACCCCATGGGCGAAAGATGGTGCAAAGATACAGCCGAAATGGGCGTTTTGCAAGGACGCATGTCATCAAGAGGATAGCGTACGATGACAGACGTCACGATGATTGACTTATTATACTGATAATAAGAGGAATAAAAAATGGGGGTATTGGGCAAAAAAATGGAATAAATTGTTTTTGGCAGACAATCGCACACTTCAATTTCGGCAATAAAACAAAATATTGCCGAAATTGAGTACCGAATCACTGTTGTTTTTTCAAAAAGCCAAAGTGCAAAATTCTTATCACCACCTCCTCCTCCAGCCCCCAAATAAATCTCTAAAAGTACATATTTTACGACTTTTTTTCTCCCTCCGAACTTGCAAATCTTACGCTTTTTTAGTAATTTTGCGCACTCTTCGGAACTTCCGATAATGGGTAAAGAACTAAGCACTCGAAATATATGACACCAGAAGAACAAGCGAGGGTCAAAATTGACCGAATGTTGGAGTCAGCAGGCTGGCGTGTAGTCGGTCGGAGTGAGTTTGTCGCTAACGAGCCAATTGCCGTCCGAGAAGGAATTATGCAAGGTAACAAAGAAACGGACTACCTGCTTTTCCTGATGGGCAAAGCCGTAGGTGTACTCGAAGCCAAACGAGAAGAGATAGATGTCAATACGCAGGAAGTCATCGAGCAAGCCGAGAACTACACTCGTATTCTGCCGGCTTGGTGTCAGTCGTACCAAAAGCCGCTACCGCTGATATGGTTGTCGAACGGCAAAGACTACTATTTCCGAGACGCACGCACCGACGACCCTGAATACCAAAAGGTCGAAAAGATACTCACCCCAAAGGAGGTAGTCAAACTGTTGGCAATACAAGACCGATATGCCGGCTTGCCCACTATCCAAAAACGCGGTCTGCGTGATTGCCAATACGAAGGCATATATAATCTGGAACGCAGCCTCAAAGAGGGTAAAACGCGTGCATTGATGGAACTTGCCACAGGTGCGGGGAAGACTTATCTCGCCATTACGGCTGCCTATCGTTTGCTCAATTATGCCCAATTTCACCGTGTTTTGTTCTTGGTTGATAGGAACAACCTCGGGCGACAGGCGGAACGGGAGTTCGGCTTGTACCGACTGACCGAAAGCGGCGACCCGTTCAATACGATTTATGGTGTAGAACGCCTCAAGTCTGCCAACATTCCGAAAGATGCCAATGTGGTTATTTCTACTATCCAACGACTATTCGCGTTGCTGAATGGTGAGGCTGTCAGCGATACCGACGAGGATATGGAAACCGATATAGACGATACCGCAGAAGAACCCGAAATGGTTACGCTGTCCAAAGATCCGAAACTTCCTCGAGACTATTTCGACCTCATCATCATTGACGAATGCCACCGCTCTATATACAGCAGTTGGCGTGCTGTATTGGAACATTTCAATACTGCCGTTAAAATTGGTCTTACTGCTACCCCCGCTTCGCAGACTATAGCCTTCTTCGAGAAAAACCGTGTAGTCAACTATACGCTTGAGAAATCTATTGCCGACCATGTGAATGTGGGCTGCCGTACCTATCGTATCAAAACCGAGCAGACCGAGAACGGGGGTGCTATTCTGGAGGGACAGGATGTCAGTCGCGAAACGGTTTATACAGGCACGGTCGAGAAAATCAATGTCAAGGAAACAGAACAGTACACCAAAGAGGAACTCAACCGAAGTGTTATCAATCCGGCACAGATAAAACTCATCTTGCAGACCTATAAGGACTCCGTCTATACAGAGATGTTCACCGACCCACAGCGTGAGGCGAACTTCGACTATCTGCCCAAGACACTTATTTTTGCGCTCAACGAGAAGCATGCCAACAACATCGTACAGATTGCCAACGAGGTCTTCGGACGCACGCCGGGCGATGGCTTCGTGCAGAAGATAACCTATACGGTGGGAAATACCGACCAATTGATAAAAGATTTCTGCAACGAGCGTAAGTTCCGTATCGCCGTTACGGTTACTCTTGTCGCCACGGGTATCGATATCAAGCCATTGGAGGTCGTGATGTTCATGTGCTATGTCAAGTCGCAGTTGCTCTATGTACAGATGAAAGGTCGGGGTGTGCGTACGATCAGTGATGATGTCTTGCATAATGTGACTCCCAATGCGTTCTCAAAAGATTTGTTCTATCTGGTGGACGCTGTCGGCGTTACAGAGGGCGAACACTCTATTCCGCAACCCAGAGGCAAAACACCGCCCATGCCGTCGCTCGCCGAACTGCTCGAGCGCATTGCGCACGGCTATGTCAGTGACGACTATCTCAATCTGCTTGCCTCTCGACTGTCGCGCATCGATGCCAAAGCCAAAGACGAGGAAAAGGACAAGTTCACCGCCATTGCAGGCATTTCAATCCATGCTTTGTCCACACGCATCTTCGACGCTCTTGACCCGCAAGCGGCTACGGCTCTGCCTATTTTTATTGATGTCAATGACCCGAATACGGAACGCCGGGCTTTGGTTGCCGAATTAGCCAACAACAAAGCCGCTCGCGACTATCTGCTCGAACTCAATGCGGGATATGTCAAAACGCTGATACCGGGCGAAGATACGCTTATCTCCAAAGGGTTCACCCACGAAGAAGCACAACAAGCAGTCGACGCTTTTGAGGAGTATGTGCGCACTCATCAGGACGACATCGAGGCATTGCAACTTATCTACTCGGGCAAGCCCACCAACCGTACGCAACTCGAGCAATTGGTCAAAACGCTGCAAAACGCCAACGCACAGTTTGAGCCGCACCGACTTTGGAATAGTTATGCTATCGTTCAACCCGAAAAGGTAAAGCATTTCGCAAACGATGAATTAGAACTGCGAAACCTGTTTACAAATATCATCCAATTAGTACGATACGCATACCGACAGACCGAACGGCTCGATACGCTCTCCCCGACTGCCCGACAGTATTTCAACTTGTGGTGCGGACAAGTTCAGCGCGGTCTATCCCAAGAACAGATAGACATCTTCGCACATATCAAAGACTATATCGTAGCAAACGGCTCTTGTTCTATTCAAGACTATCGTGCCGTTAACGAGAGTGAAATTGGCGCACTGATACAATCGATGGGTACGGATAGGCTCAAAGAAAGCCTCCGGACACTTTCTCAATTTATTATCTATCAAAAAGCATCTTAATCTATGGCAAAAATCGTTACTCCCACCGAGGAGGCTCTCACCACCAAGGTGTGGCAAATGGCAGATGTCCTTGCTGCAGCAGGCATAGGCAATACGGATTATCTTACACAAGTTACCTACCTGCTATTCTTGAAGATGGATCAAGAGCGAGTGGAACTCTTTGAAGAAGAGTCTGCCATTCCCGAAGGTTATCGTTGGAACGACCTTATCAAAGAGGAGGGGCAAGACCTCCTTACGCAATACAACAAGACCCTTGAGGAACTTCGCAAGCAGGACGACCTCATCGGTACTATCTTCACCCAAGCGCAGAACAAGATTACACAGCCCGTGTATCTCAAGAAAGTCATCTCCATGATTGCCGAACAACAGTGGCTCATCATGAGCGGAGATGTCAAAGGGGCTATCTATGAGGATATTCTGGAGGAGGTCGGACAAGATACCAAGAGCGGCACAGGGGAGTACTTCACGCCTCGTGCGTTGATTCAAGCCATGGTCGATGTTACCCGCCCCAAGATAACGGAAAAAGTGTGCGACCCTGCCTGCGGTACAGGCGGCTTCCTGATGGCGGCGTACGACTATATGAAACGCCAATCCAATGACGCCAAGAAGTTGGAGTTCCTCAACAACGAAGCCCTGCATGGTGTGGATATCACGCCGCTTGTGGTTACGCTCGGTTCGATGAACCTCTATCTGCACGGTATCGGAAAGAATAGCAGCCCTATCGTCTGCGGCGACTCGCTTGTCAAGCAACCGGAAGTATTATACGATGTCATTCTTGCCAATCCGCCCTTTGGTGCAAGACCCAGCGGGGCTGTTACGCTCGACCGCCCCGATTTCTATACCACGACGAGCAACAACCAGTTGAATTTCTTGCAGCACATGATGCTCCTGCTGAAGAACGGCGGACGCGCAGCCATCGTCCTGCCTGACAATGTGCTTTTTGAGGGTACTGCGGGCAAAACCATCCGCCAGAAGTTGCTCACCGAGTTCAACTTGCATACCATACTGCGTATGCCTACGGGTATCTTCTACAAGCCGGGGGTGAAGACCAATGTCCTATTCTTTACCAAGGGGCAACCCACTACCGATATTTGGTACTACGACTACCGCACCAATATCCACCATACGCTCAAGCAGAAACCGATGAAGCGCAGCGACCTCGACGATTTCGTGGCTTGCTACCATGCCGAGGATATCACCCAACGCCAAGAGACCTATAATGCAGAGACCAATCCCAACGGACGCTGGCGCAGATATTCGGCAGACGATTTCCTCCGTTCCGACAAAATCAGTATGGATGTTACATGGATAAAGCCCGAGTCGGGAGATAGCGATATGTCCCTTGCCGAACTGCTTGATACTATCGGCGACAAGGCAGACAAGATAAACAGCGCAGTCAAAACCCTGCAGGCTCTGCTTGCTAATATCGAGGAGTAATGCCATGGATACAAAGTTACTGAAACAAAAGATACTTGACTTGGCTATCCGAGGCAAACTCGTGCCGCAAGACCCCAACGACGAACCCGCGTCCGTCTTGTTGGAGCGTATCCGTGCCGAAAAAGAACAACTCGTACAGCAAGGCAAAATCAAGAAACCCAAGACAACAGCCGCTTCCGATACTCAACATTATGAGAATATCCCTTTCGACATACCCCAATCATGGGAATGGGTAAGGCTAGGAGATGTTTGCGCTATTAAAGGAGGTAAACGTATTCCCAAGGGGATGTCATTTTCTAAAGTCCCAACAGACCATATATACATCCGAGTATCTGACATGAAAAATAATACGATTGTCTCTGATGACTTAAAGTATATAGATGACAACATTTTTGAATATATCAAGAATTATACAATTGCCGATACTGATTTATATGTAACCATAGCAGGAACAATCGGTGCTATTGGACAAGTTCCACATATGTTCAATAATATGAATCTAACAGAAAATGCTGTAAAACTCACAAATATACAAGTAGATAAGTTGTATTTGATGTATGCCTTATCATCAGCGACACCACAAGCGCACTTTACATCAAAATATCATCAAACAGCACAACCTAAGTTGTCTATAGAAACACTTAGTGCGACCTTTCTTTCCCTCCCCCCACTCGCCGAGCAAAAGCGTATTGTTGCAGAGATAGAGCGGTGGTTCGCTGTAATAGATGATTTAGAGGTAAATAAGCAAGACCTACAAGCGGCAATCAAACAAACTCGTGCCAAAGTCCTCGACCTCGCTATCCACGGCAAACTCGTCCCGCAAGACCCCAACGACGAGCCTGCAATTGAACTACTCAAGCGCATTAACCCGCACTACACCCCTTGTGATACCTCACATTATGAGAACTTGCCTTTTGATATACCTCAATCGTGGGAGTGGGTAACGATCGGCAATATATCCCAATTAATAACAAAGGGAACGACACCGAGAGGAGGCAATGCCGCATATGTCGATAGTGGTATCGGATTTTTGCGTGCAGAGAATGTTGTAGGATACAACAAACTAAATCTCACTAATTTGAAATTTATAACAGAAGATTTACACAACTCTGTCTTATCTCGTTCTCAATTAAAAAAGAATGATCTATTAATTACGATAGCGGGGACGCTTGGACGGACTGCAACCGTAACAGAAGATGTTTTGCCTTTGAACGCAAACCAAGCAGTATCAATCGTACGCCTTATTGATGACCGCTTTCTAAATTATATAGTTTATAGTCTAAATTCTCCAATTATACAAAGTAGATACACATCTGCCAAGAAAGTAACAGCCATTCCTAATTTGACATTGGAAATAATTAGGGACACCTTTCTTCCACTACCGCCTCTTGCAGAGCAAAAGCGTATAACAAGATATATAGAAAAGATATTCAATGTATTAGACACAATCAGTGCAGAATTATAGTTCTGCGCTAATTGATTGCAGTTACGAAAGTCAGATTTTCGCCCCGAAAACAAAAAAAATCAGGCAGTTTTTGTTTGTAACTCCCTGATTTTCAGTGGTGGGCGCTGAGGGATTCGAACCCCCGACCCTCTGCTTGTAAGGGAGGCTTATAGTCTTAACTATCAATAAAATGATGATTTTTTAACGGCTCTGTTCACTTTTTGTTCATGCGGTGTCTTTATCTGCAACAATAGCCGCAGGGGGAGCGTTCTAATTCCTCTACGGCTTCTTTGAGTGTCATTGTCTTAATCTCTGCTTTGCAGTTTAACAAACCTTTGCAGTCGCCGTCGATATGGAATGCTTTTGCGTACTGTCCCATACAAACATACACGGTGGTATTCTCGTTCAACCCAAGTGAACAAGAACACACGGCAGCCACACACAACATCACCGATAGCGCGATAAATCTTCTCATAGTGATTAGTATAAGTATTGTTTTATCAAGTATTCCATACCATTGTTAAGGAAGCGTCCATATACAGGGTATTCTTCCTCTGTTGGTATACTGTTGCCATCATCATCTCTAACAGTCCCAAACCAGCCGCAGTCTTTGTTGTATCGATATATAGTCTGTCGAATCCCATAATAATAATGCTTGTGTATAATTACGGATGTTAGACCGTTAAAATCACCGACTTTTAAGATTATTTCTATCACATTAAATCCTTTTATATTGTAACCGATGAAGTCAGCAAAATTCTCCGCAGTGCCAGTGTAAATGCCGTTGTCGAAAAGCAGTTTTAGAATTTCATTAAAGTTGCCAGGACTTTCATCTATGAAACTTTGTAGTTCATCGGCTGTTATATGCAAAACGCCTTCGTCGCTTAACATTGTACATATATGCTCTAAATTATTTCGATGATATTGTGATTTCGCTTTAGAAACTGCAAAAAGAATTTTATCCATACAGTAGAACATCTTGTATTTATCGTCAATGCAACGGAGTAGAGAGCCGTTTCTCACCAGTATACCGTATTTTTCAAACATTTCTTCCTCTGACAATGGGTCGTAATAAGTAATCCCATTGACGGTTATGGATTGGTTCTCACCGTCGAATATGAGTGACGAGATTGTATCCATTTCAAATGGTGTATTATCACATTCAGACCAACCTATTTTCCTTGACCAAAATCCTGCGCATGTTTTAGCATTCAACACAACTCTTTGGGCGTTTACCGCTGCCGAAAGACACACGAGCAGAATAAATATCTTTGTTCTCATAATGTTGTAATTTTAGTTTGGGTTTGGGTTTCTACGAATCAATCTAATTCTCCAAAATGTATTCCAACAATCGTGTCGAAATCTTTTCCCTTTAATGGTGCTGTCCTATCTTCGTGGTCATCTTCGTTTAGACGATATATAGATTTAACCCCCTCTATGTATTCGGGCGGACAACATTGTCTGCAAAAAGTCTTGTTTTCGTAAAAGTACTTGTAGAGGCTATCTGTTTCGTCCTTTGATATGTAGCGCACACTATTTACATTAAATTGCATAACGCTGTTTAATTCAATAGTTGTATTGCTACAATTCTCTACATCTAAAACTTGCGGCGTTTCGTTTATTCCCCAACACCTGACATCTAAATGCACCAGCCCAAAATGGTCTATACAAAAGTATGGTGCAGTCATTTCGTCTATCTTACGCTGTTCTTTTTCCTTTTGCTCTTTATTGTTGGTATAAGCGACACAACTCCATATAAGTCCAACAAGCGATGCAGACACTAATCCAAATTTTATCCAACCTTTCATAGTCAATCGTGATTTTTGCTAAAAATTACTCCAACACACCCAATTACAGCAATTAAGTAGGTTATAACAAATACTATTGTTGCTATTATATTGACTGTAATCTCCTTACCTGTACTCATTGGCAGCGCAGTCCATACTGCGTGTATCGAAAAATATGTCATATATAAGGCGGCTAACAATGTCATTATCGCCCCGAATGTAGTTTTTAACCACGCTACTACTATCGCCGACGCCGTTCCGCCAAAGCCTATGGTTATATACAACGCTCCCATTCCTACCACAACAATAAAAAACCAGTTCCACGACTGCATCCAAGCAAATAACGCCATTAAGGCAATATACACTACCCCGAAAATCGCATAATTTACGATTGATTTCAAGAAATCTTTCAATATCTCCATAGTCCTACAATTATTAAAGGTTAATACTACTCTTTTTCTCTCCTTTTTATGCTGCGCACTTTTTAAGTGTGTCTATTAGTTCCGTTTGGCTGGCGATGAGTGCGTCTTTGGCGGCTATTGTTTCGCGCAGGGCGGCGATGAGTGCGCTTTGGTCGGGGGCTGGTGCTGCTGCTTGCGGCTGTGCCTCCTGCACTGGTGCTTCCGCTTCTTGCGCTGTGTGATACATACGCCCTTCACCACGCATTACCCACTCGGCACGCACATCGGGAAAGTGCAAAAGCAGACGCTCAACAAACAAAAGCGACATTTTATTTTCGCTATTGAGATAATTCCACACCGATTGTTGAGTCATATCTAACTCTTTTGCCAGCACAGAAGCACTAATTTTTTTGTTTTTAATCAAAACTCTAACTCTCTGATTTAATGTAGTTTCCATAGTTTCTTATTTAGATTCAGTCTAAATTAACAAAAATTCGTTATTTTTTTTACAAATTCTCTTGTAGGTTACAATAATTGTTGTAACTTTGCACCATAATCTTTGGCAAAAAACTTTAACGAACTTGAAAGACATGGCACGGGTTGCGCAATCACAAAAAAAACACAATTCAACAAGTCGCTATCCTGCCCCAAGCACAGCATCGCAGTTGTTTTTTGCCAAAAGTTCGGACTGCTTCGCTGTGCTTTTTATATACTAACAAACCACAAAGATACGATAAAATTATGAAACAAGGGTTCATTTCGGGCAAAAAATCGCTGGCTGCGTTTCTCGACTGCGGCTTGAATAAGGTAGAAACACTGCTCGACGCAGGGCTACCAAAACTCTACAACGGCAACTCGTTTGTGTTCAACTGCGACAAAGTGGCAGCGTGGTACGAGGAGTATTTGAGCCGCGAGTTCCCAATGTTTGAACCCGAAAAATACAAGATGTTGAAACACAAATAAACCTTTTTATAAACCTTAAAAACAGAACTTTATGGCAAACTACACAACCACATTCGACACGGCACGCAAGACTATGTACTTGCAGAGCACAGCGGCTGACCACTGCCGCATAGTCTTGGACTACGGCACTAACCGTATCTACTTGCACTATAACGGTAAGTGCGAGCGACTGCAAGCCGACAGCATTTTGGCGGCTGACTTTGAAAAGATGGCTCGCTCGTTTTTCGACGAGGCGGAACGCAATTTTGGGGAGGCTGCAAGATGAACGAGAAAACAACGGACGCGAAGCAGACAGCCACGCGTGAGGTGTATGAAGCGGCGATGGCAATCATCAAAGAAAAGGAGAATTGCTGCACGCTGCCGCTGCAAGCGACAACCGAAGAGGTGGCGCAGACCCTGCACAAGAGTACGCTCGATGTGGCGTACGAGTTTGGGCGCATTGACGCTTACGGCGTGGCGACTTGTGGGCGCACGCTGAACGGCTACTACATTGAGAACAAGAAACATTAAAACAGTTACTACTATGATTAAGATTTTGACCACGAAACAGTACCGCCTATTGCTGGCGGAGATTGACGAACTGCGCCGCCAGTTGGTGGAGGAGAACCGAGCCAAGAACGCCGCCCTGCGACGGCTGGCAAATGCTGTCGAGGCGAAACCAAAGGAACGCAAGACCAAGAATAAAGAACCCCGAAAGTCGTAAGTTTTGGGAGCCGCATAAGACAGTGAAGAAGCCCCAAAGGCTCGCGCCGCTGCAAGTTTGAAAGTTTGATTGGGTTGGTTAGGCGTGCGGTTTTAATTTGAGAACATAGACGATAGAGTATAGAACATAGACTTACGAGGAATCGAAAGTCGCATTGAAATGTAAGATGGCTGCAGGGAAAGACCTGCACCGCATAAGACAGTGAAGAGGCGCAAGCCCACGCTGCTGCAAGTAAGTCGTAGGAGGCGTGCGGTTTTAATTTTTCAACCCACAAAACAAACAACGAAATGATACAAGGATTTGAACAACAGACCGAGCCGCTGAACGAGTACGAGCGTGTGGTGCTACTGCCTGTAATTGCGCAGGGCTTACGCACGAAAATCGGAAAGGCGAAAGCAATATCGAACAAAAAGATTTGCGCCGCTATGGTGGCGGCAGGTTATCAACTCAACGATTCACGGCTACGGAAAGTTATCAACCACATACGCTGCAACGGCGTGGTGGAATGCTTGATAGCCGCGAGCAACGGCTACTATGTGGCAGAAACGAACGCCGAACTGCGGGACTACGAGCAGTCGCTGTTGGGTCGTGAGTTGGCTATTGCGGCGGTGCGCAAGTCTTTGACCGAGCAACGCCACCGCCGATTTGGGAACGCCCAGCAGGGCAATTTGTTTGAGTGAAATTAACAACTTATAAACCAATTACTAACAACTAAAACCAACTACTATGGCAAACGAAAAGAGCGTGTTTGCGACGCTAAACGCAATCAACTGTAACGACCACACCGAGCGCAAGAACGGACTGACCTACCTATCGTGGGCGTGGGCTTGGGCAAAGGTCAAAGAGCAATTCCCCGAAGCGTTTTATACGATTTACGAGAACGCAAACGGACTATTCTATCACACGGACGGCAGGACTTGTTGGGTCAAGACTGGTGTAACGATTGGAGAACTCGAACATATCGAGTACCTACCCGTGATGGACTACAAGAACCGCAGCATACCAGCGGAAGCGGTTACTTCCTTTGATGTGAATAAAGCAATACAAAGAAGCCTTACAAAGGCGTGCGCACGGCACGGCTTGGGGTTGTATATCTACGCAGGTGAGGACTTGCCCGAAGCCGAGCAGGAGAGCGCACCAGCGAAAGGCAGTGCGAAAAGCGGCGCACGCAATGCAGACATCGCACTGTTGGCGATGGACTACTTGGCAGGGAACGCAACGGCACTATCGTACTACAACAACAAGCACAACAAGCGTACGCTTGACGAGTACGACGACGACTTGCTCGCCGAGATTTACAAACAACTTAAAGCGAACGGCAAGATATGATACGCTTTCGCAAAGAGAAAGGCACGGTTGCAGGGGTGGAGCGTGTGGTGGAGGCTTTCCGCCAACGCCTTGCCCTATGCAAGAACGGCGAGTTCGATGTGGTCATAAAGCCGCACGAGAGCAAGCGGTCGCTAAATCAAAACCGCTTGATGTGGCTGTGGTTTAAGTGCATAGAAGCAGAAACTGGCACGCTGCAGCAGGACATTCACGACTACTATTGCGCCAAGTTTTTGTTGCGTGGTGTAACGGTGGGCGAGAACACAACCTTTGTCAGCGGCGGCACGAGCAAACTAACCGAAAAAGACTTTGCAATTTTTCTCGATAGAGTGCAAGCAGACGCTGCCGCCGAGTTTGGGATTACGCTACCGACCCCCGACGATGAGGCGTGGGAGTACTTTTGTCAAGTCTATAACAACTAAAACAACCAACCTATGGGACGACCAAAGAAAAAGAAAAACGAGCCTACCGATGTGGAGTTAGAGATAATCAACGCCACAATGCAGGGACAGATGTATGCCGTGAAAGACCGCGACCGCCGCGAGGCGTTGCGTGTGCTGGCAAAGATGAAAGAGTTAGAGTTGAAGTTCGGGCGGCTTGCAGCGAAAGGTAAGGCGACACGGACAACGACGGACGAGATGAACGGCGTGCGTGTGTCGTACAGCCGTGATTATGAAACAGAAAATTAACCGTAAAAAACTTACGACTATGGGCAAGATGAAACGACTATTTAACCGCCTCCGTGCGGAGGGTGTGGAGGGTTATTATGGCGACTGGCGCGACGATGAAGCCGACGACCGCAACCCCGAACGCGACTACTACTTTGAAATTAAGTCTAACCACTAAAACCAACCGACTATGAAAACAAAAAAGAAAACTTTCCTGATGTATGCCGACCACTACGAGATGGTCAAAGGGTTGAGTAACGAGCAACTTGGGACGCTACTGCGTGCGCTCTATGCGCTGGCAAACAACGAGCCGCTGCCCGAACTCGATGCCGTTGCAAAGATGGCTTTCGCTTTCATATCGAACGATGTGCTGAAAGCAAATGCAAAGTACGAGGAGCGGTGCGAAAAGAACCGTGAAGCAATAGCCAAACGCTGGGGCAAATCGAATACAACCGAAGACGAAACGATACAATCGAATACAAATGAATACGAGCGAATACAATCGAATACGAACGAATACGAATGTATCGAAACGAATACAAATGAATACAATCGAATACAACCGAATACAAAGGCTTACCTATATGATAATGATGATGATGATGATGATATAAATAATATAAATATAAATAATAATAACAAAGACAGTAGTATAGATGCACTTAACAAAGATACTACGGTAGTAAAGAGAGATAGTGATATTATAAAATTAACTACAACTAAAGAAAAAGAAAAAGTAGAAAAAGAAAAAGAAATGCCAGCGGTTGTAAAATCGAAAAACGACAAAACAAAAACGAGCAAAGAGGCGCGCGCGCAAAAGTTCTACGACCGCTTGCTTGGCTATCTCGACAAGTACGGAGCGGCAATGCTACGAGAATTCTACGACTACTGGACGGAGAGCAACGAGGGCGGCGCACTAATGCGCTTTGAGATGGAGCGCGTGTTCGATGTGAGCCGACGGCTCGCCACTTGGGAGAAACGAAGCAAACCAAAAAACGGAGGGAACTATGGAACTAACAACTACAAGACAGCAACCGAGCGGCTGCGTGATGAGTACGCCGACACGCTCGACAGCGTACTTGCAAAGTACCGAAAGTAACGAAAAGTTTTTAACCAAGTATTCGCCCGAAATGAAAAACGAATTGAGCAACAACCGACCGACCGCCGTAGCGGAGGTGCAGAGCAACCCGACACTGCGTGATGTGGCGTGTGTGTATGGCGGCGGCGTGGTGGGGGACTGGCTGACGATACAACTGACACAGACATTTGCCCTTTGCGGTTTCGACTTTCAACTTGGCGCACGGCAAACGGTCAAGATTGTCGCCGATAAGATTGCGAGCGAATACGAGTACCTACGGCTTGGGGAACTGGCACTGTTTTTCCACGACTTTGAGCAGGGGGCGTTCGGCGACTTTGCCACACGCTACGACAACCAGCGATTTTTCACCGCCCTGCGGCAATTCTTACAGACGCGTGCCGCCCTGCGTGAGCGGCTGGCGAATGAGGAGAAGCAAAGGGAGCGTGCCGAGTGGGCGAAGCGAGCAGTCCCCTGCCCCAACGAACTACTGACGGCAAAGAAATATGCCGAGCAGTTTTGAAAATGAATTTAATAACCAACAAAAAAAAACTAACCAACTATGACAAACGAACAAAAGCAAAAACGAAAAGAGGAGCGGCTGATGCGCCGTGCGCTGTCGGCGGTATGCACTGCCTTTGAGATTGATGGCAACCAACTACAAGCACGCGACCGCCACCGCAATGTGGCAGACGCACGAATGAGCCTCTGCACGCTGCTGACCGAGAAAGCGTTACGCTCCGACACGATAGCGGCTTTCATCAAACGCAACCGCTCGAATGTAGCACACTCGAACCGCACCATCAGAGCGTTGGAAAACCGCGACAAGGCACTGACCGAGAAACTAAACCGCGCACGCCGCTTGCTGAACGCCCCCGACTATACGGAGCGAGCCTTTGACGAAGCAGACGAGGCGATAGACTGGGCAGCAGAGGAAAGCAGCGTGGCGGTGGAGTGCGAGTGGGTGGTCGATGGCGTGGTGAATTGCGTGGGCTTCGATGTGGAAACGCACCTACGCTTCGAGAACGATTGCGACAACGGCGGCTACTATTGCTCGTACAGAGGCGGCTACGCACGCGTCGAATACTTTGATTTGACGGCGCACTTGGAGGGCGACCCCGACGCAGAATGCGACCCGACGATTGCCATCGATGTTGATTGGCTCGAGGAGATGATTAACAACGAAATTTGAACGACTATGACAGCACGAGAATTTGTAGAGCAGGTGCGAGCGAAACACGCCGACCTTTGCGCAAAACGAATTGTGGCGAACCAGCCAACCATCAGTTGGCTAAACGAGGAGTTTATCGAGGACATCGCCTTTATGCTACAAGAATACCAAGAAACAAATAACAACTAAAAACATACAACTATGACACACAACGAAGCGAGAATGATACTGCAAGCAATGCGGTGCAAGAATGCGGACAACGACCAAAGGGAGGCGTTGCGCAAGGCAATACACGCCCTATTGGACGAGGAGATTTTCGAGTTAGAGAATCCGTTTAATTAGTTTTGAGCGGCTGAAAGTTAAACAAGCAAAAACGAATTAAACGATGGACTACAAGCGAGCGGCTTACACGCTGCGAATGATGAAGCGGACGGCGTTCCCGAGTGCCGACGAGCGCGAGGCAATAGACTTGGCGGTGTCGGTGCTTGAAACGCTGCCGCAAGAAAACAAAAACAACTAACCAACTAAAACCAAAATTTATGAAACAGAAATTTTTCGTGCCGCACGAAACGGCACAGGCACTGAAAGCCGCAGGGTATCCACAATGCGATTGTTATATTTACGACCATTGCTATTTGCCAAATGATAAAGAGCCACTGCCGTATTTTTTGGTAGATGAACAAAAACACACACAGGTTATTGTCGCCCCGACCTACCACGAGGCTATTGATTGGCTGGAGGAAAATGGCGTGAAAGTGTGGGCAGAATGGATTGGAGACGATTGGCAGGGCGTGTGCGTGTGGTCGTCGGCAAAGATACGCTACACTAACCACTACGGAAGCCGAGAGGAGGCGTTGAACGCTACTATACTTGCAGTGTTAGAAATGGAGGTGGTGTAATGAACTACGACTACCTACAAAACCAAGACTGCCTCGTGGGGCTGAAAGAACTACCCGACGAGAGCATAGACCTCGTGGCGACAGATTGCCCCTATCACATAGTGCATAACGGCACAAGTATTGGCGGTGGCATATTCGCCGACGACAGAAACGAACACGCACGAACTGGCAAACTGTTTGCCCACAACGATATCGCTTTCTCGGAGTGGCTGCCCGACATCTACCGCGTGCTGAAAAAGGGGACGCACTGCTACATAATGATAAACAGCCGCAACCTTTGCGAGTTGCAGACCGAAGCGGAGCGTGTGGGCTTTGTGTTCCAAAACCTGCTGGTGTGGAACAAAGGCAACGCCACACCCAACAGGTACTATATGCAAGCGTTGGAGTTTATATTGCTGCTATCGAAACGCCCTGCACGCGACATCAACGATATGGGCGCAAAGAACCTGCTCACAGTGCCGAACATCGTGGGTACGAAAGCGCACCCCACAGAGAAGCCTGTGGCACTGATGGCGGAGATGATACGCAACAGCACCAACGCTGGCGACATTGTACTCGACCCCTTCGCTGGTGCAGGTGCTACACTGCTGGCAGCGCAGCGGCTCGGACGGCACTATATCGGCTTCGAGATAGACCCACAGTACTACGCCGTCGCCCACCACCGCCTCTACCAAGAACCAAAACAGCAGGTGCTGTTTGCATAATAAAGTATAAACCAATAAAAACAAAATCACTATGGAAAAGAAAAAGAAAGGTTTCATTGCAAATCTAACACTCGACACGGAAATTACACTGCATCAAGCAATACTTGCTTATTCCGCTATCACTGGCAACTGTACTACTGGCGTAGAGGAGTATGTGGCTCGCCACCCCGAAATCAAAAACAACGAAAAGGTAACATTGCGTCAAATTCTGTCGTTTAGCCAAGACGCAAGTGAAGATAAATACAAAAAGTTGTTTGAAGATTTCGTAAAAAAACACACTGACGCTGACACTGACACTACCGAAACAACGAAAGCGTAAGCGTATGTTTGTTGATGCTATCTGCCGTATCTGCATTCACCATGTCGAGTGCCGCGCCTACCGTCTTGGACGGTGCGCGGTGCAAGACGAGGTGTTCAATCAGATAATGAGCGTACAAAACCCACCGCCGCAAAGTGTGGTCGAGGTAGCAACAGCAACTATGCGCAACGCTACCACCGCTTGGTATGCCAGCGCATACATACTGCACCACAACCTACACCTATCTATCGGTGAGATAGCACGCTTGCTCGGCAAAAGCAAAAGCGCAACATACACGGCTCTACACAGAGCCACAGAACTGCTCGTGTACGACAATAATTTCCGCACACGGCTGCTCTGCGCCTACCGCAAGATAAACCTGCTACCGTAACTTGCCCCCCAAGAGGCGGCTCTCTACACTCATATCGATGTACTCAATACTGCTTTCGGGCAGCAACTGCCCAACAAAGCAGATACGGAAATACTTGCAGTCGATACGCTCGGTAAGCGTCCCCAAATCACGGAACAAAATGTTATCCTCGCCATTGATATTCTCGATGGCGTTCGGCACTTGCGCCCCACGACCGTCAATGTCGCCTACCTCGTTGCCGCCAATGAATTTCCACTTGCGGCAGTCGTAACTACCAAACACATAGATGCCAGCACGATAACCACTGACGGCAGATGTTACACGATACCAAGTACCGCCATACGAATATACAATATAACCACTATCGTATGCGGCATCGTATTTTGACAAAACAACTTGTAGTTGTTGGTAGGTAATATAACGACCTGTACTTTGTTTATTTTTTGGAACTACCTTTATAAAGTATTCACGACCATCGGCATCGGTAATTGAAATTATCTTGTTAAAGGGTATATAAATCTTATACGATGGGTCTATGGTGGGTATATCGCCAATAGATGCACTGCCTCCGTTTATCAGTTCAAGCAACTGCGATAGCGTTATCGGGTTCTTGCTATCGAGATACTGGAACGAATACTGCGCCTCTGTGCCGTCGGCGTATTTCACTATCAAATTTATACACTCGTTTTGTGCAATACTGATAGTGGTGCCGCCAAAGTCGTCGAGCATAGTATATTTTTCTGCTATTTTTATGTTGTACAGCAGGTTATCGTAGGTTATCGTGCTGTCGCCAGTGTAGGTAAAGTTGTAGGTGTTACCGTCCAAGTCGGTAAATTGTACCGATTCACCACTGGTCATTATCAGCACATCGTTTGAGATTATGCCCTCTTGGTCTTTGCACTGCTGTACTGTGTAGCGGTTGTTCGCAATATCGAGAACCAGCGTTGCTGTATCGACTGCTCCGCTTCCGCCAGTGTAATGTGCTGTGTAGGTCGTGCCAGCAGTGGTTACTATTCGTATGTATTCGCCGCTGGTCAGTTCTACCGTTTCGGGGTAGTAAGTTGGTATCGACGCGAAGTCGGGGTCGTCTGTTTCGAGTGCATAGATGACATCGGCAATGGAGAGTTCCGCCACTTCGCCAGCACCTACACCAATGTATTTGAACGAGTGTTGTGCGGTATAGCCGTCGTCGCCAGTAACATTACCAACCCTATAACTTATTGTGTAGCACTCGTTGCCGTCCAACTCTACCGCATCGTCGCGGTAATACCACCGCTGCCAAGTGTCGATAACGGACATAAGGTAGCGGCTTGTTATTGTCATATCCTTTGGCGGAATAACTCGCCAACAGCCATTATTTGCGTACGAATCACCATCAATTTCATTTGTAATAGTGTAGCACTCACCTGCCGTGAATCTACATGTTTGTCTATACCTATAATAGTCAGGGCTATATATAGTATCATCTGCTGCACTAATAGGTACGCAGCCGTCTGCTTTGTTGTACTTATCGAAATTGGCTGCGAATGTGTCGTACGACCACGATGGCGTAATCTTACTATCATATATTATCAGACGCTTGTCGTTTTCGGTAGGCGCATCACTATAAACACAGTTGGGGTCGGCAGTGTCGTTTTGCAGCCAACAGAAAACCACCTCTCCATCTCTGAATGGGTCTGTTGTTTGGTCTGTATCAACAAATTTATATTGTCTGTCCTTTTTGTTTATTTCATAGCCCTCATCGCCGACATAATGGCTATCAAAAATTTCAAACGCAGAGTATGCGCATTGGTTCGTAATACAAAAGTATTTATTCAAATCATTGTCCGCTGTTTTCCCTTCAAAGCCTTTTGGGTATGTAAAATGATACATACCTGCCGCAAGTTCGTAATTCAAGCCATAATCTTTGGCGTGTTCGTCATCTACAATTATGTGTTTGAAAAAGATGGTATGTTCAATTTCTAACTCGTCAATATCGCCGTATGTTACATAGTTTTCTTCCTCATCTTTTACCGTTATCGGCGTGAGCGGCACGCCCTCGAGTTCGATGGTGCGGTACTCGGTTTCAAACGGCTCTACGGCTATTACGCGCTTGGTCTGCTCGGCGAGTTCTATGGTGCGCACATCGGGTTTCAGTTTGTCGCCTGTGAGCGTGATAGTGGCGTAGTTGCTCGACCGTTTCAGTTCGGGCAGGTCGAACAGACCACGCACTACGCTGCGGTAACTCTGCTTGAACGACTGGCTATCGAACTTAATAGGACGCGTGAGGAAAAAGCAGTGGTTGCCACTCGTCGTTTCACGGTCAATGTCGCTCACGCGCTTGCCGTTGTCGAGAATATACAAGTGTGGGTAGTTGTTGATGTACTGCGTGCAGGACATACTACGCTTGAACCACTGCTTCTGATTCAACGCAAAGATATAGGTGTAGTCTTTGTCGGGGTTGGTAACCCACAACTCGTATTCGTTGAAATTGTAGCCGATGATTGCCCCTTTCAGATACTCCTTAAACTCGCAATCGGTCTTGTAGTCGTTCAGTTGCACCAGCCGTTCGTGGTTGATAGCACTGGCTGCCACTGGCAGGTTGTCGAACGAATCGGCATTGGTAAAGTCGAGATACTTGCCCTCTGCCGACTGCCCAATCTCTATCACTTGGCTACCTGCTATCATCATCAAACCCCTATCGGTGGTAAAGACCACACCAAAGTCGGTTGGCGTTACACTGAATGGGTTGTTCAAGATGTCGCGTGCCAGCGGGCGCGAGTTGGAGTAGGTCATTATACCGCTGCTATCGACAAACAGACCGTAGATGCCATCTTGCGCAAACACATAGAGCGGTGCGTCGCCCACCTGCCCAGTACTCAAATCGGTGGTGTTGCTGCTCAACGCCAATATCTCCACATTGCCCACTTGGTAGGTGTTGGCATCGGGGAAATAGAGCGGATTATTCACCTCACTCGTCTTGATGTAGTTCGGGTATCGGGTCTTGGTATCGCTGCTGTTCAGTGCGCTGTATTTAGTTACATAGCCGTCGATAGGTTTTGTAAGCGTTTCTTTTGCCTCTGTAATTCTTATAAAAGAGGGGTTGATTGGTTTTAAGTCAGGTGCAATATAGTAAGCGATATTCCAAGTTGGATGTTTCGTCAATGGGAATGTTTCTTTCCAAACGCCGACAGAAGTAGGACCTTCTGATAAACAAAATAATTCGATGGTGATACTTGTTGCTCGGTCGTCTGGGAATGAAAGCATATTTAAGCCTCGATAGAGGTTGTTGGTGCGCGTGAAGCCAGTGTAGCGTAATGTTCGATACTCTCCCTCTTTGTCAATCGTATTGACCGAAATATAATACTCAAATAGTTCTTCGTCCGAAATATCAGTGCGACCAAATAGTTTTTTCTTCCAAGTATCGATTGTGCGTTGGTCAATTTTGTCAAATTTAGTATAAATTTTTCTTGACATTGACTGACAATTAGCACTTTCGCGGTAGTCGAAAAACGATTGTATGGTCCAGCCGTTAAACTTGTTCTCGTAGTAGTTCGCCAAGTGCAACCTGCCGTTGTAGGTGTAACTGACCTGCGGCACAAAACTACTCCTATTGATAGCGTCGAAGTTCAGTTGGTCTAAATTATAGATGTGGTCGGGGTCGAATGTATCTTTTGGGGTGAGGTCTATCCAGCCGTTGCTCGCTTTGACAGTTCCAATCTTAAATTCTTCAATTTTATACCATATATGCGATGCTTCGTCGGTCATTAATGCCTCAATAATCTCGTCATCATACTTCATGTATGGCAAATAAGTCCAGGGAATAGAACTCAAATTCGAATAAACATAGTCATTGGTTTGCCCCCTAAATGTAGCATAACTATAGTCCCCATTAGGCTGAGCTCGTGTGCTACACATTTCTACGAAATTGGTATCACAAGGGTCTATTATTCTTGTAATGAATATGGCGATTTTAGGATATAAATCACTTTCAATTTCGTCTATATTGTTTATCCTATATTGCAATTTATTGAGAGGAAAACTTATCTCTTGAGTGCTTGTGAAAGAAAATGAGTCCTTTTTCGAGTTATAAAAACCTATGGAATTTGCGCCGCCAAAAAATGGGGGGAGGTCTTTTTCTTCAACCCATTTAACATTGATTGGACGCTCATTGCTTAAAATATAGGTGAAATGCCCATTACATCTGTCGTATATAAGTCCAGGAGTGTAGTCTAAATACGCTACACTTGGTCGTCGTACATATCTTTCATATTTAGTAAGTTCATTGTTTTTATCTACTTTGATATCAACGGTTACCTCTCCCATATTAATGTAATAATCATCACCGTCTCCAGAGTACCCACGACCTTTTTCACTTATTATGCCTGCGTATTTCCAACCTGTTTCATCGATGTATAGTTTAGATTGTAAATACTTGCTCCAAACCGTACCGATAAAATACTCATAGTAATCATCCTTAACAAGATTGGCTTTGCAATAAATGTTTTCACCGATTCTGTATTTTAATTGGTGTACCTTTTGCCTTTCTCCATAATTATATTTATTATATTTATCAGTCGAAGCCCAATAAAAAGGAGTATTTCCCCACCATTTTTTTGGATATGTAGGTTCATAATTGTCGCCCACCGTAGAGAAATTTTTGTATGTTCTGTACTTCATTTGACCATCTTGAAATGCTTTCCCATCTGCAGCACTTTTTTGGTTTATCACAATATATTCATTTGCTGAATAGAACTCTCTTGCTTTTTTTTCACCACTATATCGCGCTTTGTCGTTGCCACAAGTGATGTAGGTAGGAGCAGATTGCATTACATAATGACCATCGTATGTTTGCAATGCAACACATATCAGATAATGCCCATAAGTATAGCCGTCTTTCAATACACCATTACGCGCACGCAGATACAATGCTTGGTATAATTCCTCACGGCTCTTTATATTTTCATCGGTAAAAAAACCACATACTTCATCTTTATTTTTTGATTCTACACTAATAGATAATGTTTCCCCTTTATACACCCTTATCTTTTGGTGTCCTGCGCTGTCGGTTACAGGTGTAACACGAAACGAGATGTCGAACGGCGGCACGGTGGTAGCGGTCTGTGCGCCGTTGTAGTCTATACTCGAGAGTATATACTCGCCCTTTTTCCAATAGACATACTTTATGCCACCGCCGTCGATAACGGTTAGCAGGTTACCTGCTTGCGAGTACTTGGGCTGCTGCTGGCTGACACTACATAGGCTTATGGGCTGTGTTTTCATCACTACACGGTCGTCGTCGTCTTGGTCGGCAAAATACCACAGCGCACCATCTTTCACGCCCAGCCAGTGCCTATAACCGCAGGTGTGTATCGTTATGTACTGATACTCCATCTCTACATTGTCAAGACCAGGGACTGTTTCGTTGTCGCTTATGGGGCGTAGGCTGCCATCTTTGTAGCGCAGGTTGATTATCTCCTCCATCTCGCCGTCGGGGCAGGTGCTGCCAGCCGTGTTGCGGACAATGCCGCCAAGATTTATCTGCTTATCAACGCCTTGTTGCATAGTAGTGTCTTTTAGAAATTGTTAGTTAGTTTGTTAGAATGGGTGCGAAACAACGCTCATACGCTCGCAAAAGCCTAAACGAAACTTGATGTCGCTCAAACGCCGTGCGAACTCGTTGGCGTAGAACTCGGCTTGCTGCGGTAGCACTATCAAAAACCACTTGTATAGCACATACGATACCAACGCTTCAAATATGCTCTTGTCGGTCATCACCATACTGTTTTCGCGCACCCACTGCGGCTTATTCACTACATAGTGTATGCTGTAACGCAGGTCGTAACCAGTCATATCTATGTAGAGGCTCGTGTCGTCGATGTCGGCGTTCATATCGCTTGGCGCAATGGCGTAATAGAGCCGTTGCGTGCCGTCGAGTTTGGTGTATTCTACCCAAGTGTTGGCTGGCACTGCGGCAGGGTTGGCGTAGTTTATTGTCTGCGAAACGAGTTCAAATGTATCGATACCTTTGTACTGCTCCGCCTGTATGCCCATTCGACCTATTGTTGTGTCTATTTCGGGTGTGTATGTCTTGCTTATCTTGTGCGAGGTGGAAGCGCCAGTAACAACTACCGTCTGCTCAAAGGTGCGCAACTCGGTACGCCCCATAAAGTTACGCACTTTGTACGCCCCACGAAACACAAGCACCACCTGCTCGCCGCCGCCCAATACCTTATCGGTGTTGAATGTGTAGGTGTAAGTGAAACTGCCGCCAGCAATGTTGTCGGTCTTGGTTAGTTCGGTGTTGTGTATGGTGTTGCCAAGACTTTCGGCGCGTTTCATCGTGTTGTCCGCTCCGTCGTTGTAGATAAACGAACGCACTCGGTCGTCGGTATAGGCAATAATCTTTTCAAAAATCTCGTGCGCCCCATCATTGACGATATACTCAAACTGCTCCTCTTCGTCCTGCGAAAAGGCTATGCTGTCGAGCCTGTTCGAGCCGTCGTCGTTGGTGGTGTGCTTGCCTATCATCGAGGTGCGCTTATACACCTCTTCGCGCAGGTCGTCCAACGGATAGTAGTAATGCACAAACCGCTTCGGCTCGCGCAACCGACGCAAGTAGCCGTGTTCGTCTATTGCGTGGCTTTCGTATTCTGCTTGTAGCGGTTCAAGTCCGCTGCTGTAAAAGGCTATCATACCGATATAACACTAATTTTGTTGGAGAGTTCCTCTCCTAATGTTTTTGCTTTGTCGTACTGCTCGAATATCTGCAACACATGAATGGCGTTTTGCATCACAAGATAGTCCGCCAGTCCGTCCTCAAAGAGTGCCGTGTCTGCCTTTGTCATTGGAACATAACGAAAGGTGTATTGACTACGCACTGGTAGATTTTTCAGCGAATAGAACTCAAACTTGTTGTCGTTGATGGCTACTATCGGCTTCTCGTACTTGCCACGCGTGTATTTGTTGCGCTGCAAGTTGTATGTGTCGCTCGTGGTGGGCGTGATATACAACTTAACATCTCTGCGCCATTCGGGAAAGGCTACGGTGTATAACCGCAAAAAGTCGTCGGGTACTGGGCAATAGCCCACACCATCGTCGAGCGTAAAGGTTGGGTAGTAGTCCTCAATGGTTGTGCGTATGGCGTGCAACGGCACAGAGAGCAAAACATCATCGAACGATTTGTCTAATGTTTCGTCGATGTAACTCTGTATAGGCTTTATGTCGTTGTTCGGTATCGCTAATAGGTTCGACGGCTCGTCAAACGGCGACAACTCCTCCAACTTTACCTTTACCTTTTTGATTAAATCTGCTCTCGTTGCCATATCTACTGCAAGTTAGGGAATGAAATGTTCAGTTCGCTCGCACGCTGTAACGCTTTTTCACGGCTGCGTATCACGCTATACTCCAACCCACGCTCCAAACAAACGCGTTTGATTATACCGATGGCTTCTTGCACACGCTTAATGTCGGGGTATTCGGTGGTCTTTTCTGCTGCCGCTGGCTTGGCTTTCGGCTCGGTTTTTTTTGGCTTGCGCTCGACAACCTCCTCTGTACCTATCGTTTCGTGCAACTTAAACACTTTGCCAAACAGTGGCGAACGCTCCAATAACTCCTGCTCGTGTCGGCTCGCTGTGGTGTATATGCTGCCAAATTCGCCATAACTCCTATCCTCAAACATCACCGTGCTGTTGTCATCGAGCGTTACACAGCAGCGACGAAACGGACATAAATATATCTTTGTCATTCTTTTTCTCCTTTCTTTTTTAACAAATAGGGCGGCGTTTTATCGCCGCCCTATTGTAAATAACCCAATCAAATCAATCGTTTAGATATTGCCCTCGTCTGATGCTTCGGGTGCAAACTGCGAAACCTCATAGATGAATGCGTGGCATTTCGGGTATTTCAAGCCGATAGACGAAATCTCCGTCCAAACGGTCGATTTACCGTCGAAAATACCGCTCTTGATAAGGTCAAGCACATCGTTTGTCAGCGAGCGGAACACATTCTTGCGCACATGAGGCAAGTCAAGCACAAAGGCGCATTTCGACAGACCAATTTCGTCCAGCAATGGGTGCTGATAGAGATTGATTTGCCACGACATAAACTGCAATGTTTTCCAGTCGATACCGAATTTGCGCAGCACTTGGGTCGCACCAATCTGTTTCTGAATAGAACCAATACCGCCAATGCGTGCTACAATGTCAGAGCCAGCAAACATATAACGCGATGCGCTACCGCTGTTGCCCAAGAATATAGGTTTAACAATGTTGGTCATCAAGAACGACTCGCCAGCAGCGTCGGGCGAAAGGTTGGCTTCGGTATAAGGAATAACCGTACCTTTCTCCAAAATCTGTTGAATAACACCAGCGCAAGTATAAACATAGCGTTTGGTGAGCGTGTCGCGGAAATAACCTTTTACACCATAGATGTACGACAACTCAATCTCTTTACGCATATTGTAAAGTGCGAGTTCTTGCTGGTCAGCCAAACTCCAATTTACTTTTTTGTCGCTGTCGATAGAGATGGTCGATTCCATTACCTGCGTTTTGAAAATCTGCATAAACAGTTCGTCGGGTTCGGGCAGAGCAGCATACGGCGTGGTCTGAACATCACCCTCACTTGCAGCGTGTCCCAAACGGTAGATAACCGAGCCGTTCGGAATAGCAGGAATAAGGTTGCCAGTGTTGGCGTACTTACCGTTCACGGCTTGACAAACGAGTTCGCTATTGGTGGCATCAATCGATTGCACATACAGCACCAACGGAGTAGCAGCCGCACGCGTGGTCGAGGAGTAACCATAGCCGAGAACGCTTGGAATAACAATCGTGTCGGTTTTGTCGAACATATTGGCGTTATCAACTTTCAGTTTCACCGTAGTAGCCGACGCAACATTGCCAGCAGCGGCAGTGGTTTTGCCAGCGATAGGACGAGTATCAACCGACCAGAACGAATAACGCATACCGTTTTGTTTCACATTGGTAATGTGGCGGCAAATTTGGTCAACCGCAACGGCACTTTGGAACATCTTGACAACCATTTTATCAATCGGGTCGTCAATCAAATCGGGCGAACCCAAACGCTCGGTGTCAGTGGTCAGACCGTCGTTTCTGTCGGTCATCGTGTGAACGCCTACATTGTCCGCACCAGCAGTCGCTTTTGCATTCGAGCCAGCATTTACAGCAGCGGCAAGCGAAGCCGCATCAGCCGACATAACAAACGCAGAAGCATCGAAAATGCCAAACAAGGCACAAACGATAGAAAGCACTACGCTAAAAATCTTTTTCATCTTTCTTTCCTTTTTAATTGTTAATTATTTGAGTTATTTTATCCAAACATTTTGTTGCGCTTGTCGGCGCGTTCAGCCATTCCACGCAGTGCCTGCATAGTGCTGTCGTCCTCGCGTACCGTCGGCTCTGTTTTGCCAGCAGCGGTTGCAACATTGGGCAGCCCATCACCTTTTTTCAGTTTGTGGTTCTTTGCGTCGATTTGCTCGTTGCGTCCGTCGATAACACCTGCTTCGCGCGAGGCTTGCAAGTCTTTGTCGTAGTTGAACGCGCGGAAGAATAGGTCGAGAAACTCTTTGTCAATCTTACCAGCAAAAAGTTTGTCGTTGATGACGCTGGTAATTTGGCGCACAAACTCAATCGCCTCTTCTTCGCTCATACCGTTTTCGTCGGCAAAGTCTTTGAGCGCGCCAGCACTTTCGTGCAGGTTTTTCTCGTACTCTTCGATGGCTTTGGCTTGCTCTGCTTCACGCTGTTTGCGCTCCGACACGCCCTTTTGATACTCGTCGTATTCAGGCGTACCCTCTTGCAACGAAAGCGCGTCGCTCAAATACGACATTGCTTTGCCTACATTGCCGTCGCTTACGAGCGAACTCATAAACATACTTACATCGGGGTTGGCACTCAAAAGTTCGTACATACGCTTGTTGCCAGCCTCGTTCTTTTTGCGGTACTCGTGTTCGGCATCGTAGCCCTGCATTGCAGCCCCGAATAACGCATCTTCGTCGTTGTCAAAGTCAATGTCGGGGTTCTTTGCACGAATGCCCTCCTCCCATAATTGACGCTTTGTCTTTTCTTGATTTTCCATTGCTATAAAACAAAAATTCTACAAACACAAAGGTATTTAGTAAAAATTTAGTAAAATGCTCATTTTTATTGCTATTTGCGCCCAAAGTATCGTATTTTTGAGTGAAAATATAAATTCACAGACAAAATGAACGAATTGACGCTCATCCGCAACAAAGATTTGGAGGCTGCATATCACAAAGCATTGTGCAAGTCTTGGACTAATGATATGGTCGTTTCAAAGTTCATCGAACGCGTTGTGAACGACGGTGCGCCACGCTTCTATATCACGGAGCGCAAACTGCTTTCTATTATTAGTAAGATGCGCAAAGGTATTCCCATAGGGCGCAACCCCGAAAAGATACGAATGTATAACGACCTATACGCTATCTACTGCGAAAAGGAAAAGGTGATGTGTTCGCACCGCAAGATAGACATTGCGGCGGCGGCGATATACAGCCCTGCGCCAAGTTTCTACATCAAGCCACAACAGGCAGGTTATATTTTGTACGGTCGTTATGGGCATTAGAATAGCAGTGAGTGCATTGTGCGTGGTTGTTTATGTGCTGTCGTTTTGGTTCGACACCTCGCTGTTTGGCTACACTACCAGCACGCCCTTTGTGTGCCGCATTACCTATATGTTTGCGCACAACGGACTGTTGCACCTGCTGGGTAATCTGCTCGCGTTCAATCTGCTGTGCCGTGCCGCCGATAGGCTCGGCATAAAAGGGGGCGCACTGATGGCGTTTGTTGCAGCGTTTGTTGCTACTTGGGTGTCGGCTTACGATGTGCCTACGGTGGGGCTGTCGGGCGTGTGCTTTGGCTTGGTGGGCGTTCTCACGCCACAACTACTCAACAACCGCGATTATATGTGGTCGCTTGTGCTGGTGGCTCTGTTGCAGGTGGTGCTGTTCTATTTTACCTCTGTGAATGTAGCAAACCACGCTTTCTCGTTTGCTGTTGCATTGGTATTGTCGAGTATTGGAGGACACACTAATAATAAGGAGAGATATGAAAAAAGAAATGGAAAAGAATGCGCCGTTTGATGCTGCGTTCAAAGAGAGAGAAAAGTTGGCTGGCGAGCAACTGAAACGCGCGCTGGCAAAACGCCGCAAAGAAATACCACAGATTATTGCGGTGCTTGAAGCGCAAAAGGCACTACTCGACCTGCGTGGGAGTTTGTCTGCCTACAATTTGTCGTTGCACGATATTGTGCAAAACTTGTCGGTCTATTGTCCCGAACTGGGCGTGAAATATATGCTCACCGCCTGTTCGTTGGCAAACGACTACGCTATCAAAAAAATATCGGGACGCTGGGAGGCTCTGAAACTGCGCATTGCTTTGCTGCTGCGCCGCTGGGGCTGCAAAGGCAAAGTGGCTTCGTACGCTACCGAACGCGGAACACTGTGTGCGCAGTACTACCGTCTTGCGGCGTTGCGCCGCAACAAAGACAAAGACGATGTGATACACTCGTTTACCGAGATAGTCGATAACCTGCAAAAGATTGTCCCCGAAGTGTTTCCACAGTTGGCGGACGCACTGGCAGACTACAACGACGCGGCTCTGTCGTTCTATCGGGTTACCGCAGAGAATTACAAAATGTTAAAGTTAAACAAACAAAAAAATGAGAAAAAATGAAACTGTTTGGACTGTACATCACAACTTGGGAAAAATGGCAGCAACTAAATGCCGAAAAAGCAAGAACAAAGGTTGTCGTTTGGAATTGGACTACTACAATGACCCACCGTCCGCACCAATGCCAATGTCAAAAACAAGGGCAAAAGCCACAAGAGCAGCACATTGTTAAACGGAAACGCGACGCAAAAGGTCGTTTTGTGAAATAGACGAATGACGCACGAGGAGTACATAGTAGAGAATAAGCGTCGGTGGAAAGCAATAAACGCTCCCTATAACCCTTTGAGCGGTGAGGGGAGCGACTGCTGCCGCCGTATAAAAATAGTGGTTGCCGACGCTGATTACCCCACTATGTACTTACCTTACCCAATGTTCGACGAGCCGTTTGTCAAGCGTTTGAAAAAATGCGGTTCGTTCGAGGCATTGGCGCAAGAGATAGGCTCTACTGCCGACATTGTAGCATTTACTTTTGTGAACATACGCATTTGCTACGACTTTGAATTTTGGGCGTACTCTTTGATAAGAATCAAGCCGAAACTATCGGAGGAGGCTCTGCACGCTGGTAAGGTGGGCGAAGATATTCCGTTTCTACTCAATCGTGGGCAAAGAAAAGTGCTGCGTGAGATATACGCCGACTGGCTCAATGGCGTGCCTATACGCATAGTGCTGTTGAAAGCACGACAATGGGGCGGCTCTACGCTGGTGCAGATGATTATGGCGTGGTTTCAGTTGGTGCTGCACAAGCAGTGGAATAGTGTTATCTGCGCTCATGTCGAAGCAGCGGCAAAGATAGTGCGCGGTATGTACACCAAAGCACTCAAACGCTACCCCAGCGTGCTGATTGATGGTGCTGTGGGGCGTGTGGAAATGCTGCCCTACGAGGGGTCGCAAAAAACACGCTGGATTAAGGAGCGAGAGTGCCGCATTTCTATTGGTTCGTCAGAGAAGCCCGAAGGCTTGCGAAGCGAAGACTTGAATATGGCACACTTTTCGGAGGTGGGTCTGTTCCGTGCTACCGATGGCAAAAAGCCCGAAGATTTGATACAGAGTATTGTGTCGGGTATTCCTTATGTGCGCGATACTCTTATAGTCTATGAATCAACGGCAAAGGGCGTTGGTAACTTTTTCCACCGTGAGTGGCTGCGTGCCGAAAAACACGAAAGCACCTTTAAGCCGATATTCGTGGCGTGGTTCGAGATAGAAACATACAGTGCCACGATTGACGACTACGACGCATTTATTGATTCGCTCGACAGCAAAGAGCAGCGTATGTTTGAGTGCGGCGCAACACTCGAACATATTGCGTGGTATCGTAAGAAACGAAAAGAATATACCGACGAGTGGCGTTTTGTTTCGGAGTTTCCGTCGTGGGCAGAAGAGGCGTTTCAATCGACAGGACACCGCTATTTCGATATTGGAGATGTGAACAAAATGCGCAAGTTCTGCTGCGAGCCAACACTCGTTGCCGATGTGGTGGCAGAGGGTATGCACGGCGAAAAGGCGTTGCAAAACATTCAACTCATACCACGCGCCGACGGTCATTTCAAGATATGGTCAATGCCCGACGACATCAAGATGGGTAACCAACGCTATGTTGTTGTGGTCGATGTGAATAGGGGGACAAGCAAGCACGCCGACAATGGCGTTATCTGCGTGTTCGACCGCTATTGGCAAAAGGAGGGTGGTGTCCCCGAAGTGGTTGCCGAGTGGTGCGGACATATCATTATGCGCCACTTTGTATGGGTGTCGGTGCAGATTGCCAAACTCTACCAAAATGCGTTCTTGGTGGTCGAAAGCAATACCCCCGATAGTATGGAGAGCGGCGATAGCGAGTTGGAGAGTGTGTTCGACGAAATTGCGACCTATTACGACAATCTCTATTCACGCACACCAGCCGACCAAATAGTGAAAGGTATGCCGCGCAAATGGGGCTTTCAGACCAACAAATCGACAAAATACACTGTATGTACGCACCAACAACTGGCACTCAAAGAAGATATGTACATAGAGCGGAGTATAGACGCTGTTGATGAACACGATACTTTCGAGGTGAAAGACAACGGCTCGCTTGGTGCTGTCGAGGGCTGCCACGACGATAGACTGATAACACGCGCTATTGGCGTTTGGGTTTGCTATCAAGTGCTTCCGCCGCCATTCCTAATGACAGACCGCGACTACACACCAATTCATAAACAAATAATAAACGAAGCAACACTATGATTAACTATGCAAAAAAGAAAAAGTGCATCGACGAAATGCACGCAGTACTTATCAACCCATTCAAGTCGCTACGGCTGTTAAAGGAGATAAAACACAACAACATTCCATCGTTCGAGTTTGTCGGCTATCTGAAATACTATCTGCATTTTGCCGACAAAAGTATTGTGCCTATCACACAGTTACGGCTCTACCCAACACGCTCGGCACGATTGGCAAGCGTGCTTCGTGGCATTGACGAGTGCTGGCGGCTGGGCTTTATCGACGACACGCAAAAAATGCTGCTTAAATGCGCTACAAAGACTATTAACACACTTATTCATCGTTACATTTTAATTTATTTATTTCTATGAAAGATTTCTTTTTTATGCTGTTTAGCAGAGTTCGATTTTGGCTGCTGAAACACAAAGCAGATGCTATGCACGACGCTACTGGCAAACGGTACTATGTGATACCGTGCGGCGGTAAAAAACTACTCATTGCGTGCAACAACGACATCAAACTGCTGAAAAAGCGCGGTGTGCTAAAACGCCACATCGACCATTTGATGATTATGGAAAACTGCCTATACTACACCGACTGCGACGGCAAAAACTACGGTAAGATGAGCCAGTCGCTATCGAGTGAAAACGAGCAGAAATGGTTGTCGCACCTGCGACTTTTACGAAAAAAGTGATAAACAAAAGGGGCGGTCGTTTGCCGCCCCTCTCTTTTCAATTAAAGTAGTCCCATACTTTGGTGTCGCTACCATAGTCCTCGTCGTCGAACCAAAACGCTTTTGCTGCTTCGACAAAATGTTGGTCTGTCGGTGTAGTGAACCATTTTGAAAAGAGTACGGCAAAGTCGTGCCAAGTGGCGTTCAATGCTACATATATGTCCCATAAGGTGGCTTCTTGCAAGTGCTTGCTCTGCAAGTCGCTCACAAAGTCAGCGGTGTAGTGTTCGCCTATAAACTCTGCTCCCTGCGCGTCGGTGTGCATCATCTCTGCTACAATGGAGCGTGCCGTTGTTTCGTCAAAATGCTTTCCGAACAAAACTATATGCAATTCGTTTGTCAATTCGGTATAGTGTTCGGGTGCAACACCAGCCAATGCGCACATTGCCGCATCAAATAGTTCGGCACACGCCAACATTTTACTTTCGTCGCCGTCCAAACACGAGCGCAATACTTTTGTTATGTTTCCTTTTTCCATAGTATTTGTTATTAAGTTATCCACAATTTCTGCAACCGCTTCTAAACTTTGGTAGTGGGCGGTAGCCGCGATTTATATGTGTGAAGATGAGCCGTTGATTTATCGCTGCGGCTTCGTCTTCGCTTTCTTTCCTACTTTTTCCCATAACTGATTAAATTTGCGGTTGAGCCACACAAGCAGCAGCCCGAACCAGTTCGACAGATAGGACACTGACAGCGACAGCAAGAGAGCGGCGATGGGGTTACATCTCGACCACAACAGCACAACGAGCGTTGCCCAAAACGATAGGCACTTGTGGCACTTACACACCTTTGCCACCACCGCCATCACGGCTTGCGACAACGACAAATGGACTACTATGGTGGCAACCACCATCACCGCTATTGCTGTCAGTGCGTGTGCCATCAACCTGCTGTTACGGTTACACTCAACGGCGTTTCGCTTACAAAGGTGCGGCTACACTGCTGGCACGCTGTGGTCGAGATGGCATTCACGGTTGCTCCTGCTGTAACGGTTACCGCCGTCGGGGCAGTAGTCGATGCAATAGGCAGCGTGAATGTGCCACTCAACGGCTGCGACTTGGTGCAACCGCACCCACCATTGCACGGCACATACGAGATAATGCCCTGCACACGAACGGTGGCTGCATACTGCCCTGTGCCTACCTGCGACACGCTGACCAACGAAAACTGTGGCGCGAATACTGGCGTGTTCTCGGCACAAGTGGGGTAGCATAGCCGCTGCGTGATGTTCACTTGGTAGTAGTACGGACTTGCCGTGCTTCCAGCCGCCAATACTGGCGTGATAACTGGTGCTTGAATCTTGTTCATACGCATTCGTTTTTTAGTTACCGCTGCCTATTTGTTCATCTTCGGGGGTGTCGCCGACAGCGTTAGGCTCTCCCTCGCTACACTCCTGCACTGGTACAAGTGCCGTGTAGATAACATCTATCTTTGCCAAGAGTTCGTCCACTTTGCAGTGCATCGTGTTCATATCTTCCGATAGATTGACGACATTCTCGTTGATTCCGTCGAATATCGTGCGTGGTTGTTTTGCTTCCATTAGCGTAAAAAATTAGTGATTATCAAATTGTCGCCCCACCTATCGAGCAGGGCTTTCAGTTTTGTAGCCGTTACTGCCACTCCACGCTCGCGCTGGCGAACAACAAACGCTTTCAACGCTTGCGCTGCTGCGTCTGCTTCCGCTTGGCTCTCGGCATAGAGATACATTTCTATCTTGTAGGGTTGCAGCATAAGGCGTTAGGGTATCGGTGGCACATCGGCAGGGGCGGTCGGCAGGGCAATACCTGCTTTGCCTGTCATCGTGCGCACAAGATTGTAGTAGCCAATCAACTTTTCTTGGTTGCCGTCGAGCCAGCCGAGCAGTCCGAGTGCCGTGTCTTTGGCTTGCGTCAGTGCCGACACGCTCGGTTGGTCGTAGTCGGGCATATTGGGCATATCTTTCATAAAGTAGTCGCATACCTCTGTGGCTGCCTTTATGTCGCCCCCACACACCACCAGTGCCGAGCGTTTGAGCGCGTCTTTCGATGTTGTTTGTAGTAGCGTAGCGTCGTACGCCATCTTGTTTCCGAATAGTGCCATTGTTCTTGTCGATTAAAAGTAGGCAGGGACACGCTGTCCCCACCTACAAACACGGTTAGTTGCCGCTGCAAGTGTCGCAGCCACACGGTTGCGGTGCGCTGTAACGCTGCACACGTAGGAAACCGCAGTTGCCAACGGCGGAGTTCAAGCCGCTGTTGTTCTGTTGCGCCAACGCATAAGCATAAGCATCTGCCAGTGCGCTTGCCGACACATTCGGGTTCGAGGTCGCTTGCGATTGCACATCGACATACTGCTTTACCGTAGGCGTTTGCGCATTCTGCCAAGTTTCACGCGCCGTGCGCTCGCTCAACGCAAACTGCGACACAAGATTGAGCGCGTCTTTGTTGCCAGCCACCGCTTGCTCTGCCGCCTTTGCGCGTGCTTCGGAGGCTTTGTTGATGCCCCAACCCAAACCGATAGCAAGCAGCAACGCACCGCCGCCAAGACCAGCCGCCAAACCAATAGCCGTTGCACTTTGTCCGTGTGAGTTGTGGTGCTTCGTCATCATCATCACATCGGACGGAGTAATTTCTGCCATAGTCGTAACTCTTTTTTCCGCCTCTTACACCTTTGGCGATTGGTATCGGAAACGCTTGCCGCTCCGACACGACAAAGGTAGCCAACAACAACGCAGCAAAAAAATTATAACTTGTCATTTTTCTTGTCATTTTTCTTGTCGTATAACTTGGCGCATAACTTGTCATTTTCCCGAAAATAGGGCGTTTAGCACGCGTTCAATCTCGTCGTCCAACTCTCTGAAAAAATAACTCTGCCGCCTACGCTCCCAATATCGATAGAGAATTGAGCAGATACTATTGCGGTGCTTGCGCCCTGTGAGCAACAGCAGGTCGTCGGTGGTCAAGCCATAACGCCGACACAGATTGACAATGATACACCGAGCGTCGCACACTACTTGCGACCGACTACTGCCAATAATCTCGCTCTCCGATATTTCGCACGCCGTAGCCACGCTGCGCAATATCAGCCAAAAGAGTTCTCTTTTATTCATAACGGAAAAATTTATAACTTTGCACTTGCAATCACAACATAAACAAGGCGCGATACAGCCTAAAACAAGGAGTTTCTACGCTCCCTGTCTTGGCGGTGTTGCGCCTTTATTCGTCGCGAATGTGATTGCAAACTGTTTCGCAACGGAAGACAGGGGGCTACTTTTTGCACCCTGTCTTGCTTAACGATTGCAAATATACGCTAAAAAATCTTAAAGAGAAAATTAAATGCGCAAATAAATTTTCAGCACTTTCCAGCCGACCCAAAGAATTACGAGTGCCACGAACGCCCAACCCAACCAAAAGAAAGTGCGCTGAAAGCCGTTCATCTGTGCCACGATAACATTGTTCGTTGTGGTTACG
>CAVKTI010000021.1:0-33473 GCA_963659365.1 Acutalibacteraceae bacterium
ACGGTGCTGGTCTTTCCCAGCGGTCATCCTACATTTCAATGCGACTTGCGATTCCTCGTAAGTCTATGTTCTATACTCTATCGTCTATGTTCTCAAAACTAAAACCGCACGCCTTTACGAGAATTATATGCAGCAGCGTGGGCTTGCGCCTCTTCACTGTCTTATGCGGTTTTGGCGATACCGACTAAAAAAAGCCTTTAATTCATACCGAAAAGGTGCATAACATCGGTGTCGGCATCTTTCAGGTCTTCAATTCTATCCATAAGTGCCAGCATCGATTTGTCGTCAAAAACGGCGTTAAGTGTTATATCTATTGCGCCCAACAAAAGCACCTTCAATCCCAACTCGGTGGGGTGGTATTTTGGGTGTTTAATTTTCTCATCGAGATACAGTTGTTGTATTTCGTTACGCTGTTGCACAAAGAAACGGCACGCCACTTGTAGCATTTTTTCGTCTATCATAACTCAAAAATTAAGGGTGATAAATTCAACGGCATTTGTAAGTAGGTCGCTTTTTGAGCAAATTCCTTTGTTGTTGAACATCAGACGAACAAGTTTTAATTTTTCGTCGTCGTCGAGTACATACTGCTCCTCCGTCATCGCGTCGATAACATCTTTAATTTCGATCGGAGCGCAAACGAATGTGTTTTTGTTCATAGTTATAAAATTTTATTGTTAGAATTTCAATTTAACTTCCTGAATTGGGAAGCGTTTTTGCAGATAGTCCTCGTACCAATCGGCGACGCGGTCGGCACGAAATACCCACGATTTGCCATCGTACATTTTTGGTATTCCTGCATCTATTAGTTCGTTGGTGCGGTTTATCCCACAATCGAGATATGCGGCGAGTGCCTTTCGTCCGCGTAAAAATGCGCGTTCCATATTACCAAAGTTTTTTATATCCGTGCCGTTCGAGAATGTTGTTTATCTGTTCGCGGTCGCTTTTGCGCGGCACGCCGTTTTTGCACCACATCGAAAAGGTGGCGCGGCTTACGCCTGTCGCTTTGATTATATCGCTTCGAATAGGTCGGTAGTCGTTGAACGGCATATCCGAAACGAATTTTACAAATTTTGCGCGCTGGTCGTCGGGTGTGTTGGTAGCGTTGCGCTTGGTTTTGAATAATTTTTGCAATACATTTTTCATAAATAAAACACTGTTCTATTTTTTTACACTGCAAAGATATAACAATTTGTTTTGCTAAACAAATTATTTTGGTATTTTTTTTATCAAAATGTTATATTTATTTGATTATCAAACATTTAATTTTGCAACTATGAATACAACAAACGAACAATTATTAAAAAATATACTCGAAATCCGACTAAAAAAAGGGTTTTCGCAGGAGTATATGGCGGAGAATTTGGGATTTACACAGCCTGGTTACTCTGTAATTGAACGCGGAATGCGTCAGATGGATTACAGTTTGTTATGTAGAATAGCAGATGTTTTTGATATGTCTGTTATAGATATTATAACCTATCCCGATAAGTATGTGCGTGCCGACGAGCGGCAGGCTGTAACAGCCGCCGCCGATGAAGAGAAGGTAACATTGTCGGTTGAATTGTCGGCGCACAAGCGCGAGCAGGTGCTGAAGTTGGTATTTGGCGCAAACAATATAGAATTGTTTAACCGCTAACCAATCCGTGCAAAATCCGTGCAAGCAGCACGCTCTGAAAGGCTTTAACTATTTGGAAATAAAACAGTTGTGTAACCCTCTTAATCAGCGGGTCGTGGGTTCGAGCCCCACCGGGAATACCACTGAAAATCAGGGAGTTACAAACAAAAACTGCCTGATTTTTTTATTTTCGGAACCATTAGTGTCCACTAAAAAAAACGCAAAAGCCCACTGAAATCATTGATAATCAATTTATTGCAAATAAAAATTAAGTGCGATGATTTGAATTTATTTTTGTAGTCTAAATCAGACCATTCAAGATAGAGAAATGTATATTTCTATTCAAATAGCCCCTAATTATGGGCAATTTTAAGTTTTTCGTCTTGGGAAAATAAATCAATTTTGTTTGATTTTTAACCTTTGAAAAATTTTAGTGGACACTAATGTTTCGGAACAAAAATTTCCCATTTCAGCAGTTTGTCGATGGCTTTTGTGAACAGGTTGCGGCGTTCGCCACTCCATTTCAAATAGCCTAAAACCGCTTTGTGATACCACCGTTGCGGATTGTCGAATGCGTGCTGCAGACACCACTCTTCGTCCCAAATATCGAGCCAAGCGTATCGGCGCGTGCCATCTCGTTCGAAAAAGCGCACAACTTCATCGACATAGTACTGCCCCACATCGTCTAAATCTATCAGTTTCAGAACATCGACTCCATTGTCCGTATAAAACTTATAGGCATCGGCAGGCACATCGAATAGTTGCATGGGCGGCTCGCGATGGTACATTCGGTAGATAGTAAACAAGTTCCAATGCGAATTTGCCGTTGCCAACGACGAAACTTGATAAAACCGCTCTTTATTGTTTTGGCGTGCCACATTCACATGCGCAAAATGAAGCGAACAAAAATCCTCGATATTAGTTGTTTGAACACAATTTTCGGGCCACGGCAGTCGCCATTCGTGTATGAAATTGTCGGGAAATGCGCCGCCCCACAAATCCTTATCGACATGTACCGCCCAATAATAGGGCTGAAAAGTACTGTATTTCGTGCCGTTTGGACAAAGATTCATCCAACGCCAGCAGAAGCACTCGCCAGGTTGCGAAGTCAAAATAGCATTCCAAGCAGGCGTGTGCGTGAAATCGCCCGACAGAAACTCGTCGGCATCTAACGCAAAAAGAATTTTGTCGCCCTCTATTTTTTGCGCCGCCTCGAACAGCAATCTGCGTGTTGCCGCTTGGTGCATTTCGGCTTGCCGATTTTCGACAAGAATCACCTTCTCGTACTGCGAATAAAGTTCTCGACTACCATCGGTAGACATCTGGTCGGCAACGATGATATAGTCCGCCCACAGCGATGTCGCTTGCAGAAAAGCACGCAGTACCCACGCCTCGTTGCGCACTGGGGTAAGCACAATCAACAACGGCCGAGGCGAAACAGTTTCTTGAAAATTTTTCGACATTTTCTATAAATTCGGTTGTTCATTATCTGCATTTCCCAAAAAGAGAGATACAAGAAATAGGGTTTATGCGGTATTTTATGTTTCAAAAACGCCTCTAACTGCGGCGTGATGTAAAAGAAAAACGGTCCATTCCATGGCTCTTCTCGGTTGGCGCACGACGAGTGATGCGCTACAACATATTCGACCTTACTGCCGCTCACGGCATCACTCAAATCCGAATAGGAGTTTTTGTAATCGGCCTTTTTTAGCACAACGCATTGTGCATCTTTATTACAAAAAAGTATGTTGTGCGACACAGAGCCTTCGCTTGCCGCAAAAAACGAGCAATTCATAGCATAATAGATGCACAGCCCAACCGACAAAGACTCTGGCGCAATAATTTCGTAACCGGCTTTGCTAAACTCATTTTCAACGCACTGCTCGTTAAACTCAATAGTTCGTTTTGGCTTCAGATATCGCCGTGTATAATAAATCTTCGGCTTTACCTCGATATTCGCATAGCGTTTCCCTACATTACACTTTATTCTATCGATGGTTTGAACATACTCTTTTGTGTATGAGAGATGACCTTTCGCATAAAATAGAGAACTATCAGGTACGACTAAATCTCGGAATTTTTCATTTTCAGTAATCTGTCTGAATTGAGCCACATCGCACCCTGCAAACGCAAACAACTCTTCCATATAGTGTGGCACTGTTTCGAGTCCCATTGTTATATACACAATCTCGTATCCTGCATCTAAAAGTTGCTTAGAATAGTCCGTTTGTAAAAACCACAATTTTTTTAGGTTGTCGGTGATGACATGACCATAACAACTCACTACAAAAAATCCGATGAATATAGCACACTTCTCGTTTTTATTGATATCAACCTCACTATTTGCAATACTGCACACATCTGGGGGGGGGGGTAACTTTCTGATAATCAGCGCATTCGCGCCATACAGAAGAGGCAATGTATGCGCCATTGCTATTCTTTACACCGCCTTCGGCAGTGCGCCACGAAACAGATGGCACAACCGTCGCATCGGTCACATGCACAAAGCCCAGTTGTCTTTCAAGCAAAAAATTCATAAACTATATTCAAAAACGAAGTCGAACATAAGCCGCCAGCAGCGCAAAATCAATCGCCTGACTTCGGTTAGTTGTCAATTACCCAAACTTTGCCATTATAACGATTTTTCCAAGCGACCGACTCTGGCGTATTCATCAACACAAGCCCTTGCGTCGCATTTTTGTTCAACAAGGCAGCAAATTTTCCGAACGAGCCTATACTTGAAATTTGAAAATTACAAAGCGACAATAGATATAAATCGACATAGCCCCTATCAGACAAATTTTCTTCGATACAAACATATTTCACTGTAGGAATTTTGTCCAATATCTCGGTTTTCACATAATCCATTTCGTCGGAAAAGAAGAAAAATGTAACATCTTCGCATATTTCAAGAATTTTTTCTATGGCCTTGAAAAAATACTCTGGCGTTGCAGGACGACCATAAACTGGATTTCCATTGCTTAAATCGCCCCGACGCACATGCACACCGCACGAAAACGCGCACTGTTGGATAATCGAAATATATTTACTTTGGACACATGGTTCTGGGAAAAAATCGTTTATTTTGGAGTACCAAACATCTGGCAGACTATACCAACCAAACATATAGCATGGCGGAGTTGTTTTCAACCAATCAAAACTTTCTAAATATTCGTTAGTTTTACGCAAAAATCGAAGCCACAATTTTCTGCTTCTTTTTGTTGGTTGCCATTTTTGGAAATCGAGCGATGGGTATAATTTCAATAGATCGAAATTGCGCTCAAATCGATTATCACAATCCTTGCCACCATTTTCTACGGCAAATATATCGTAATAAACATCAAGTTTTCTGGCTGCAAGAAGTTGCCCGCACACATAAACCTGCATTTGGCTGCAAATTCCCCCATCCATAAACAAAACGATTTTATTACGATATGCAGGAATTAGGCGAAACAAAAGCCTAAATAAGCAATGCAAACTGTTTTTTATCTTTTTCATATTTTTTATTGGATAGTCTTTTTTGATGATCATTGCTTATTTGGAAATTTACAAAAGCCATTATATTGGCATTTAAGCCTTAAACTTCATATACGCCGCCAGCAGTACAAACGAGATTGGTCCGCGGAAAAAGCGATTAAACTTTTTGCGTTTATATTGTGCGGTTACAAGCAGTGATTTTTGCTGCTTGGCTTCGGCATAGCGAAAATGGTAGATGGCTTGACGCAACCGCAAATAGGCCGCTGCATCCTCCAATTTTTCATCAGAAAATACCTCGCCAAGTTCATCGGGATAGAGGTCGCGCAAATAACGCTGTGCCTCAACTTTACCCAATGCAAACGAGAGGCGTTTATCGAACGAGGCATTTTTCGACATCGAATTTGGCGTTGCCCTATAAACCACGCAGCGGTCGGCAATGTAGGCGAACTTGGTGTGGTGTGCAAAAATAGCGTGCATCGGATAGTCCTCCATCGTTATGCCAAGTTTCTTCCACGAACGAATATCCACATATTGCAGCAGTTGCCGTTCAAAAAACACGGATGCCGCCAAGCCAATAGGGCCATAGTTTGTTAAAGTCCGCACATCGCCCTCTAAATCGTAATCGCCATCGGTACTTGGCAAAAGTTGTCCATCTTGTAATCGCCAACCTGCTGTACGCACAAAACCAAAGCCTTCGCGTTGTTCAAGACAATCGAACTGTTTTTGCAGTTTCAGTGGGTCGCACCAATAATCATCGCCAGCACATTGCGCCACATATCGACCACGACAAAGTTCCAATACATCAGCGTAATTGTCGAGCATGCCACGATTTTTTTCTTGCTGTAAGAACACAATATATTCAGGATAGCGTTTTTGAAAGTCGGCACAAATTTGTCCCGTACCATCGGTGCTGGCATCGTCGCTCACTATCAATTCAAAAGGCACATCGCATTGCTGCGACAGAATACTATTCAAGCATTCAGTAATATACTCTTCTTGATTGTAAGTGGGTACAACCACCGAAATCAACGGCTGTTGGGTTAATTTTTCATCATTCTTTATTATCATAGCGATTTTGTTTTCAACAGGTACAGCAACGATGTATATCTAAAGGGGATTTCTATAAATTCCCCATTTTGTAAAAAATTTAATAACTGCTGGATTTCTGAACAGTTTTGTGTGCTTTTTGTTTTTGGGCTGCATCTGTCTGTCTTTTACTCAATTACAATGCCACCGCATTGCGCTTTCGTTCAAGCCAAACATCTGCTATCCCAAAATTCAAAAATCACTACAAGGCAATTTATAGAAATCCCCTAAACAGTAAACTTTGCGCAAAGTTCTCTCCCAAGTTTAGCACAGTAGTCCATTAAAAGAAACAAGGCATAAAAAAAGTTACATAAAAACTAGAAAAAGCATCGAAAAACGGTGATTCGCTTATGCAACCAGCACTACGCAAAACAAATGGCGTATGAAACAACACCACGAGCAAAATAAGAATTCCATGGGCTACATCTATGTACAATTTGCGTTCACTCATTCTCCACGCCAGCCATTCAACAATTCCACCACATACGCCACTTGCTCTTGCGTCATACAGGGGGACATAGGTATCGATAGTTCTTCTTCAGCAAGACGCTCGGTAACAGGAAGAGAGAGTTGAGGCGTATTCCAATCGGCATGGGCATAACACTCCTGCTTGTGTGGGGCAATGGGATAATGAATCACACTACCTACCCCATTCTGCTCCAAGTAGTCGTGCAAAGCGTCACGCTTGCCTTCTGCAACCAAAATAGGGAACAGATGATACACATTTTCCTTATCCGATAGGCGTTGCGGCAAAGTGATAAGAGGGTTGCATATATGCTCGTAGTAGTACTTTGCCACCTGCTGACGGATTGTAATGTCTTCGTCCAAGTGCCTTAATTTCACATCAAGAATTGCGGCTTGAATCTCGTCCAAACGGCTGTTACGCCCTGCGTATTTGAAGACATATTTGCGTTGGCTGCCATAGTTCGCCAACGCACGAATGGCGGCAGCCAAATCATCGTCATTCGTGGTTACCGCACCTGCGTCACCAAGTGCGCCAAGGTTCTTTCCCGGATAAAATGAATGCCCTGCTGCATCGCCCAACGAACCAGTTTTCTTGCCATTGAACGCACAACCATGCGCTTGTGCGTTGTCCTCAATAAGTTTGAGGCGATACTGCTTACATAAGTCTAAAATATGCTGCGTACACGCATTGCGCCCATAGAGATGGACAATGCAAATGGCTTTTGTCTTGGGCGTAATATACTGCTCAATGAGGCTATCGTCAATCTCCAAAGTTTTTGCATCGGGCTCTATCAAAACAGGTTTCAAGCCGTTCTCTGTAATCGCCAGAATAGTTGCAATATAGGTGTTCGCTGGCACGATAACTTCGTCACCATAGTGCATTATACCAAGTTCGATATAGGCACGAAATATCCAAACGAGGGCATCTAAACCATTGGCACAACCTACACAATGTTTCGTGCCGATATAGTCGGCATAATCCGCCTCGAACTGCTCATTCTCCTTGCCTTGAAGATACCAACCACTATCAATCACGCGTAGGGCTGCATCGTGAATTTCGTCTTTGTATTTTGCCGTTACATCGTGTAACGAAAGAAATGGAACTTGCATACTATTTTGTGTTCTTATACGAGTTTCCCTCTATATTTTCCGAACAAATCTTGCTGGATTGCCGACCCACAATTCTCCTGCAGGTACATCTTTGGTTACGACACTTCCTGCACCAATCATTGCATTTTCGCCGATGGTTATACCACAAATTATAACACTCCCCCCCCCCAGAGATGCACCCTTTTTAATAATTGTCTTCTCTAAATGCCAGTCAGGGTTCTTTGACCGAGGATAACGATCGTTGATAAAAGTCACATTGGCTGCAACAAACACATTGTCCTCTAAAGTAATACCGTCCCACAATTGCACGCCGCATTTAATCGTGCAATTATCGCCTACAACGACATCATTCTCGATAAAACAGTGGCTGCAGATATTGCAATTCTCACCGATCTTTGCATGCGGCAACACAACACTATACTGCCATATATTGGTACTCGCAGGTACCTGTGCTTGACAATCTGACAAGGGATGAATCATTTATTACACTCCTTATATTTCAGAAACTCGCTATAATCACGAATATAATCGCTTGCGTCATAGAGTTCACTTGCTAAACAGAGCAACACACTACCGCTTGAAAAGTCATCTAAATCTCGCCAAACACCAGGGACAACAAGCAATCCGTAGTAAGAACGCTTGAGGTTAAAAGACTTTTTGTTTGTTCCGTCGTCCAAAGTAACCGTAAAAGAGCCGCTAGCAGCAATTATCAACTGATATAGTTGCTTATGCGCATGCGCACCACGACTTTCACCTCCTGGCACATCGTAGAGATAATATATGCGTTTGATATCAAACGGCACATCGATACTCTCCTCTATTACCGTTAGATTACCGCGAGGGTCTGAAATCTTTCGGAGATCTATTATTCGGCAATCGTCTATTGTTGTATGGGTCATATAATTACAAGATAAAAATTTGACTCCTAATTTTTATTCTTCCCTACCAGCCAACAAAACAGCATTGGCGACAAGTTGATGAGTCGTATTTTGCGGCGAATGGCAATGGGCAGATAGTTTTTGGCAGTGCTCGAATAGGTTTTGTGTTTTTTTTGAGTGTTACAAAGTTACGAATAAAAACAGATACACGCAATAAGTCAGAAACAATCACACTAAAAGCAAGCGGTTATAACATTCACCTCACGACCGCACTCTGCAAAGAGATGTTTGGCACACCGATAGCGCAGGCGATAGTCGGTGCTGTAACCTTGCTGAGCAACTTGAGCAGTGCGGATACCAATCCCAAGCGGTATTGCTTACTGATATAATTGAATTCGATGGCTGTGGACATCTTTCTATTTGTTTGTTGCTCGCAGTGCGTTTATTTTGGTGTATTTGAAAAAAAATTACTGATTTTTTTATCTGTATAGACGGATATATAAAGAAAACGCCGATTTCTTTACACATTCTTATTGATTCCCATCATTGACGAACAAGTTGTACAAGCGCGTATTGACATAATAGTTCTCGCGTCCGACCCGAGATTTTTCCAATAATTGCAGCGAGACCAATGTTTCTAAATACTTTGTTGCCGTAGGGCGAGACACTTGCAGATTGGCAGCAATATGGTCTATTTTAGTATATGGATAATAGAACAGACTATTGAGCAACTGATGATTGTATTTGCTGCCAAACGCTGGACGCATAATGAATTTGAACTCATCCATTATCGCACCTATCTGTTTCACCAATTCTATTGTGTCGGCTGCCGTCTGCTCCACCCCGACCAACATAAACAGTATCCATTGCTCCCACTCTGCAGCGTTATCCGTATTCTTATTTCGAATAGACTGAATAAGACTATAATACTCGGCCTTGTTGTGTGTAATATATCTGCTCAAATACAAGATAGGAATATCCAACAAATCAGACAGCACAAGGTATAGGATATTAAGAATACGCCCTGTTCGACCATTGCCGTCATAGAAAGGATGAATACTCTCGAACTGATGATGAATAATAGTCATCTTAACCAATGGGTCGAGCGGACTAAGCGAATCATCATTGATAAACTGCTCTAAGTTGGTCATCAGTCGCTCTATCTCCATGATGTCTTGTGGGGGCGTATAAATAACCGCACCGTCTGTACTACGCTTGAGTTGTGTGCCTGGCGTAGTGCGAAAACCTGCTGTATTCTGCACTAATGTCTGCTGTATCTGCTTAATGTCGTTCAGTGTCAGTATCTTCTGTGAACGCACCCGAGCAAAACCTGCATAGATAGCCTCTCGATAATACAATACCTCTTTGGCCGCTGGCGTAATCAGTTGCGCATTTTTCTCTACACTGGCACGATACAAGTCGTCTTGTGTAGTAACGATATTCTCTATGGCAGAACTATCCTTCGCCTCCTGCAATGCCAAACTGCTTATCAAAATATCTTCATTCGGAATCGTATGCGCAATACCCTTCAATTCCGCCAACTTGCGATTCGTGCTGCTCAACTGACGCAACACCGCCACCGTTTCTAATTCGTACGGAAGTGGAAGATGAGGTATTTGGTAGATATTGGTGGACATCACTTGATTTAGTAAACTTTCTTTTTTTGAGTGTTATAAAGTTACGAATAAAAACAGATACACACAAAAGCGTAATAGACTATCAACCAAAATGTTCTCATCGTTCTGCTCGCATGGGGTTGTTCAAAAAATCTTCGTAAGCGAGCCGAATGCCCTCTTCGAGTTCGGTTTTGTAGGTCCAGCCGAGTGCCGTCGCTTTCGACACATCGAGCAGTTTGCGAGGCGTGCCGTTGGGCTTCGATGTGTCCCAACGAATTTCGCCGCTGTAACCGACAACTTTCGCCACCAACTCGGTCAATTCCTTGATAGTCAGTTCTTTGCCAGTGCCAGCATTGACGGTTTCGTTGCCCGAATAGTTGTTCATCAAAAAGACGCAAAGGTTCGCCAAATCATCAACATAGAGAAATTCGCGCAGCGGCGAGCCATCGCCCCAACAAGTTACAAACGCTGCTCCACTCGCTTTCGCCTCGTGAAAACGGCGTATCAGCGCAGGCAGCACATGGCTGTGGGTCGGGTGGTAGTTGTCGTTCGGGCCGTAGAGATTGGTCGGCATTACGCTGATGTAGTCCGTGCCGTACTGCCGATTGAGAAATTCGCAGTATTTCAAGCCCGAAATTTTGGCCAAAGCGTAGGCTTCGTTCGTCTTTTCGAGTTCCGATGTGAGCAAACACGACTCTTTCATCGGCTGCGGTGCCAAGCGCGGATAGATGCAACTCGAGCCGAGAAACTCCAACTTTTTGCAGCCATTCTGCCACGCAGCGTGAATCACATTCATCTCGAGAATCATATTGTCGTACATGAAATCGGCCAAAGCACTCTGGTTTGCCACAATTCCGCCCACTTTTGCTGCAGCAAGAAAGACATATTCGGGCTTTTCTGCCTCGAAAAAACGCTCCACATCGGCCTGTCGGCAAAGGTCGAGTTCCTTGTGCGTGCGAGTAATGATATTGGTGTAGCCCTGCCGCTGCAATTCGCGCACAATGGCACTGCCCACCATACCACGATGCCCCGCAACATATATACGAGAGGATTTTTCCATGATTTCAGATTTTTGGTTGATCAGTTGATGAGTTGATAAGTTGATTGGTTGATGAGTTTAACGCATTGGTGAAGGTCTGTAGATTTCTAATTTCTAGTTTCTAATTTCTAGTTTTTCAAAATTGCTGACGCAATTTTGTTTCTAAGTTTCTATGTTTTTAATGGTTGCATTTGAAATTTGAAATTTGAAATTTGAAATCTGAAATCTGAAATCTGTCATTGCGGCTCTGCCGCATCACTCCTCACTCCTAATTCCTCACTCCTCACTCAAAAAACACTTCTAACTGCTCACTAAATACTACACCGCTCCCATATCGTGTTTCACCATCAACCGCACGAGTTCGTCGAACGAGGTTTTGCGGGGATTCCAGCCGAGCAGCGTTTTGGCTTTGGTGGGATTGCCGAGCAGTTGCTCCACTTCGGCGGGGCGGAAATACTTCGGATCGACTTCGACCAGCACGCGCCCTGTCTTCACATCGATGCCGCGCTCGTCCACGCCACTGCCCTCCCAACGCAGTTCGATGCCAGCATATCCGAACGCCAGCGTGCAGAACTCGCGCACGGTGTGCATCTCGCCTGTGGCAATCACAAAATCTTCGGGTGTCGGGTGCTGCAAAATCAGCCACATACACTCTACATAGTCCTTGGCGTAGCCCCAGTCGCGCCGCGCATCCAAGTTGCCGAGATAGAGTTTGTCCTGTTTGCCTTGTGCAATGCGCGCCACCGCCAAAGTGATTTTGCGCGTTACAAAGGTCTCGCCGCGGCGTTCGCTCTCGTGGTTAAACAAGATACCGTTCACGGCGAACATGCCGTACGATTCGCGGTAATTTTTTGTAATCCAAAAGCCGTACTGTTTGGCCACGCCGTAGGGCGAACGCGGATAAAATGGCGTGGTTTCGCTCTGCGGCACCTCTTGCACCTTGCCAAAAAGTTCCGATGTCGAGGCCTGATAGATGCGACATTTTTGCTCGAAACCGAGAATGCGCACCGCCTCCAACAGCCGCAAAGTACCGATGGCATCGGCTTCGGCGGTGTATTCTGGCACATCGAAACTGACTTTCACATGGCTTTGAGCGGCCAAATTGTAGATTTCGTCGGGCTGCACCTCTTGAATGATGCGCACCAGCGAACTCGAGTCGGTCATGTCGCCATAGTGCAGATTCACAGCACGCTCGCGCTTCATATCGCGCACCCATTCGCTCAAATACAAATGCTCGATGCGCCCCGTGTTGAAAGTCGATGAGCGGCGCAACAGCCCATGCACCTCGTACCCCTTTTCGAGCAGAAATTCAGCCAAATAAGAGCCGTCCTGCCCCGTAATTCCAGTAATTAACGCTATTTTCATAGTATGTTTTTTTCAGATTTCAGAATTCAAAATTTCAAATTTCAGAATTTCAGATTTCAGAATTTCAGATTTCAAGAGTTGCGCAAAAGTCATCGTCTATGTTCTATATTCTATCTTCTCAAAATCTCGTCTTGCTACTTGTATCTTGCTACTTGCGACTAAAAATTATACCGTGTCCATAAATGAGCGCTGCACTTTGTTGAACACCACAACGCCAACGGCAAGCAGCACCACCATAAAGCCAAAACTGTAGCCGAGCAGTGTCCAACTGAACTCGCCCGCGCCCAATGTGGCGTATTTGAATGCTTCGATAATGCCCGTTACGGGATTGAGTTTCATCACAAAAAGCAATTTTTCGTTCGTAATCATACTCAACGGATAGACTATCGGCGTGGCGTACATCCACAACTGCACAACAAACGAAAAGAGTATCTGCAAATCGCGATATTTGGTGGTCATCGACGAGATGATGATGCCAAAACCCAACGCCAAACCCGCCAACAACGCCACCAACACAGGCAGCAACAGCAGGTACCAAGTGGGCATGATATGCACATCGGAAAAAATCAGAAAGTAGGCATAAACCAGCACATAAAGCAAAAATTGTATGCCAAATTTCACCAAATTCGACACCACATTGGCCAGCGGCACCACCAAACGCGGAAAATAGACCTTGCCAAACATACTCTGATTATCGACAAATGTGTTCGATGTCTTGCCCAAACTGTCGGCAAAATACTGCCAACAACAGATACCAGCCAGATAAAACAACGGCTGCGGCACACCATCGGTGGGAATGTTGGCTATGCCGCCAAACACCACCATATACATCAGCGTGGTCAAGGCTGGCTGAATCAAAAACCAAAGCGGCCCCAACACCGTCTGTTTGTACTGCGTGATGATGTTGCGCTTCACAAAAAGCATCAGCAAATCGCGATAACGCCACAATTCGCCCAAATCGACCGAAAGCAGCCTATCTTTGGGCTTTATAACTGTTGTAAATTCTTCCATAAATTTCTACTGCCAATCGCTCCAAAAGCGACACACGACTACAACCTGCAAATGTACAAAAAATGTTGTTATCTGCCAAACGATATGCGCATTTGCGCCCTTTTTGTCGATAACAAATGCCGTTTGTCGATAAAACGCTTGGTACACTGCCCAAAAATAGTTACATTTGCGCCCGAAAAAAAACTATTGCCATGAAAAAACATCTTCTGCCACTCGTGCTGTGTGTTGTTCTGTTTGCAGGCTGCAACAAAGACGATGATGATTTTGAAAATTACAATTACAACCGAGGCAACACGGCAGATCATGTCGGTTACCGCCCCGAATGCCCCAAACAGGTGAGCAACAGCAACTACATCTACATCACCCACACGGCAAAAATCGGTAACGCAAATATGCGCAACTACAGTATGTGTTTCGACACGAAAAAGTATGCCGCACTTTGGGTGGCATATCCGCTACACTCGTGCTACAGAGGCGGTCAATATACGCGTGCCTACTCTACCGATGTCTATTGGCCATACGATCCCGACATCGACTCCAACTACCAAGCCGTGGGCAAAAGCGGCTATTCGGGCATGACGCGCGGACACCAAATTCCTGCTGCCGACCGCACCACAACTTACGAAATGAATGCGCAAACATTCTATATGTCGAACATGACGCCGCAAGATTACAATTTCAATGGCGGTCTTTGGTTGAGCCTCGAAAACCGCGTGCGCCAATATATCTGCTCAGACACGCTCTATGTGGTTACTGGGGCGCACTGGGAAAATACCAACCGACTGGTCGGCAAAAACAGAAATTATCCCGTTCCGACACACTATTATAAAGTGCTTCTGCGCACTGTCAAAGGCAATACTGGCAAGGCCGTTACCGAAATCGACCGCAATAGCCTGAAATGCATCGGTTTTTGGCTCGAACACGACTCATCCACAGGCAATATCAACAAATCGTACTGCAAATCGGTGGCCGAAATCGAACGCCTCACAGGGCACACCTTCTTCCCCGATGTCGATGTCGATAAAACCGCCTGCAACCCTTCGGACTGGGGACTCTAAGTTAGTTAGAAGTGAGAAGTGAGAAGTTAGAAGTGAGAAGTGAGGCGGCAGAGCCGCAATGACAGAATTTAAGATTTCAGAATTTAAGAGTTTAAGGTTTCAGGTTGGTATTCGTCATTTGTCTTTATTCTTTATTCTTTATTCTTTATTCTTTACTCTATAAACTATAACCTCTCACCTATAACCTTTCAAAATCTCTTGCTACTTGCTACTCATATCTTGCGACTAATAATGAAATTTAAGTTATTCGGCCATGAGTTTACGCGATGAACGCTGGGGCGTGATAGTGAACCCCTATTCTGGCAAACGCCAACTGGAAAAGGATTGGCAGGGCATCTACTACCTGCTGAAGCGGGCCGAAATCAACTTTTCGGAGCAACTGACCGCATTTCCGGGACACGCCATCGAAATAGCGCGCAACATGGTCGAAGCAGGTTTTCGCCACCTGCTCGTGGTAGGCGGCGACGGCACACTCAACGAGGTGGTGAACGGCATCTACACTTCGCATATCACTGATAAACAGGCGGTTATACTTGCGCTCGTTCCCTACGGCACAGGCAACGACTGGGCGCGCTATTGGGGCATCACACGCAACTACCGCCAACTGGCACGCCAACTTTTTCACCGCAACTGCACGCCTATCGACATCGGCAAAATAACCTACACCAACCCACGCGGACAAAAAGACACACGCTACTTTATCAACGGCGCAGGCTGGGGCTTCGATGGCATGGTGGTGCGCATCACCAACAAAATAAAAAAGATTTTCGGCGGCAGTGGCTGGGTCTATTCGCTGGCGGTGTTTATCGCACTTTTCAAACTGAAAACGCACCACATGCGCCTGACCAGCAGCGACAAAGAGGTGAACCGCCCCATTCTCACCGTAGCCATTGGCAACAGTTGCTACTCGGGCGGCGGCCTCAAACAGGTGCCCGATGCCACGCCCACCGATGGCCTGTTTCACATCACCGCTGTCGGCAAATTGAGGCTGAAACAGATTCCTTCGGCACTGAAAATGCTCTTTGCTGGTCGCCTGCCCGAACACGAAGCCGCGCACCCATTCGTTACCGAAAAAATCACGCTCGACTACGACGGCCACCTCGATGTCGAAACCGATGGCGTCGATCTTGTCGGGCGCGCCCCCTTCACCATCGAGGTCGTACCAAACGCCGTGCAGATGCTCGTTCCGTAAGTTTTTTGGGGTATGCGAACAGACAATTTGTAAATTGTCGTGGCAGTAGCCCCCTTTCCCGTTTCCCCCGAATGGGGGAAAAGCCTTTCCAAATTAAGAATGAATAATTGTTCGCGTTCCAAAAAGCCGCAATCTTCAAATAATTAAAATGTCTTGGTCTTAGTCTTCGTTGCCTATAAACGATAACTTCTAAACTCTAAACTTTTCGGACGCACTCGGTGCGTCCCTACAATTTGAAATCTGATATCTGAAATTTGAAATCTAGAAGTTGTATTCAGACAACTTCTAGCGCGCTGATTATCAGCCAAATAATAATTTTTTGTCGAAAAAATGTACTTTGCGCAAACAAGGTATTGTTTTTTGCTGTAACTTTGCCAGCGAAAACAAGGCGAGCAAGGGTATTGCAAAACAGTAAAGATTGTAAGAGTAAAGACAAAAGACAAAAAAGTGTATAAAGTTGAAAGTGAAAAGTAAAAAGTTTTTTCATTTGAAGATTTGAAAATTTGAAGATTTGAAGATTGCGGCACTTTGGAACGCAAAAAATTCTTAATTCTAAATTCTTAATTGAAACAGAACCTGTCCCCTTTGTAAGGGGACGAGAAAAACGACAGTTTTTCGGAGGGGTTCAAATAACCAAATCCCCAATAAAATCTATTGCGAAACAGGAAATTTATAGAAGTCCCCATAAAATACCATGGAAGCGGAAAATTTTAGACAGCAACTGCGCAAAACCTGCATGGAATTTATTGTGTTGCAGACCATCAAACAACAGAAGCGGCGTTATGCGCCCGACATCATTGCTGAACTGCGCAAAGCAAACTTGATTGTGGTCGAAGGCACGCTCTACCCCATGCTCACGCGCTTGAAGAAAAACGGCATTTTGAGTTACGAATGGGAGGAGTCGCCACAAGGGCCGCCCCGCAAATACTACTCGCTCACACCGCGCGGCACCGACTATCTGGCCGCCCTACAACGCGAATGGAAAAACATCGGAACGATAATTAAAAAAGTTAGTAGTTAGTAGTTAGTAGTTAGTAGTTAGTAGTTAGTAGTTAGTAGTTAGTAGTTAGTAGTTAGTAGTTAGTAGTTAGTAGTGAGAAGTGATGCGGCAGAGCCGCAATGACAGATTTCAAATTTCAAAATTTCAAATTGAAAAATTATTTGAAAATTTGAAAATTTGAAAATTTGAAGATTTGAAAATTCCTAATTTGTCTTGCGACTTGCTACTCATATCTTGCGACTAAAAATTTGAAATCTGAAATTTGAAATCTGAAATTTTCATAATATGAAAAAGACATTGACAATCAACCTGAATGGTTATGTTTTCAACATCGATAACGATGCTTACGAGACGCTCCACGCCTATTTGGAGCGGGTGTCGATGCGCTTTGCCGACGACGAGCGCGACGAGATTATGCGCGACATCGAAGCACGCATTGCCGACCTATTTGCCGAGCGGCTGCAAAACCGCAATGTGGTCGATGAGGCCGATGTGGCAGCCATTGTCGAAACGCTAGGGCAACCCGAACAGTTCGACGGCGACGACAGCGACACCACGCCGCCACAAGAGCCCGCCGACAAAAAACAGAAACGCAAATTTCGCAAATTCTACCGCAATACCGACGACCAGATGTTGGGCGGCGTGGCATCGGGTTTGGCGGCCTACTTGGGCTGGGACATTACCGCCGTGCGACTGCTGTTTGTGATGGTGCTGCTACTCGGTTTCGGCTGGATAATTCCCATCTACCTTGTGCTTTGGTTGCTGCTGCCCGAAGCCAAAACTGCTGCACAAAAACTGGAGATGCGTGGCATCGAACCCAACTTGGAAAACATCAGAAAATACATCGTTTCCGACCGATTCAAAGAGACGGCGCAACATGTGGGGTCACGCTTGGGCGAGGTGATCCTGTGGCTGATAAAAATCCTGATTATCGTTGTCTGCGGACTAGTTGGGTTTGTGCTGTTTGCCGCCGCCATCTGCGCGCTGATTGCCATTTTTGCGGTGATTGTGGGCGGCAGCGGTATGTATGCCGACCTGTTTCACACCCCGATAAGCAACGCTTACGGCATCGCCATACTGACCAGCGCAACACTGCTACTGCTCTGCCCTGCCATCGGTTTGACGGCGGCCTGCGTGCGCCTTGTGAGCCGCGACAAACAACCGCCACGCCGCCGCTGGGTGGGCTGGACGCTGCTGATTGTGTGGCTAGTGAGCCTCTTCACGCTCATCGGCACAGCCATCTACACGGTACGCCACCACACATTCGATGCCAATAGCCTTGCACGCATCGGCATGTTGCTCGACGATAGTCAAAATTTTGATAGCGAAGATATGATTGAACAAAGAAAATGCACCCCATTCGCAAGCATCGAAGTGAGCGATGCCATTGATGTGCAACTCACGCAGGGCGACACCTGCTCGGTGGCGATAGAAGCCCGTCCCTACGAGTTGCGCAACATAGAAATCAGAGTCGAAAACGGCGTGCTGCACATCGAAAGTAGCGGCCATCAACACCGTGTGGTAGCGCATGTGTGTGCGCCAAGTTATCAACACCTCGAGGCAGGCGATGCTGTGCGTATCGAATGCGTTGATGCGCTCACGCTCGGCCACATTGTTGTCGAAGCCAGCGGGGCGAGCAGAATCACGCTGCGCGGTTCGGCACAGCGCGTCAAACTCGAAGCCGACGAGGCCAGCACCATCGACCTAACGCAACTCGACGCCAGCGAGATAAACGCCACCGCCAGCGAAGCCTCGACCATGCGCCTTGGCACTGCTCGGCGTATGGTTTTGGTCGCCTCCGAAGCCAGCACCATCACTTTCGACACCGCCAACGAAGCCATACTCTCCGCGTCCGAAGCCAGCACCATTCGCTGCAAAACCCAACCCACCCAATGCGAAAAACGGTACGACATTGGATCGAAAATAATTGATAATTGACAATTATAGTCGCAAGTAGCAAGAAGCAAGTCGCAAGACGAGATTTTAAGAACATAGAACATAGACAAAATTAGTGTGAAAGTCTATAAAGTGGAAAGTTAAAAGTAGGGACGCACCGAGTGCGTCCGAAACGCTTCAACAGTTCAACGCTTCAACAAATAAACTTAGAAACAGCGCGAAGCGCGAGAAACACAGAAACAACTAATTTTCAACTTTTCAACAAGACCTTTACGGTTTTGTTGATTTTTTTTAACAAAAATTATTTGTACAGGTACAAAAATTTCTATACCTTTGTCGCAAAGTGCAGAGTAGTATAGAAAAGTGAGGAATGAGGAATTAGGAGTGAGGAGTGATGCGGCAGAGCCGCAATTTCAAATTTCAGATTTCAGAATTTCAGATTGAAAAATTATTTGAAAATTGCGGCGGTGTGGGGCGCAAAAAATTCATAATTCATAATTCTAAATTCTTAATTGCCATTTAACCCATCCCCTGCTACGCAGGTACTCCCCTTAAAAAGGGGAGAGGACTGAACCAACTTGGACACAAACCTGTCCCCTTTGCAAGGGGACGAGCGAAGCGGAGGGGTTGAAAATCAAATCCACAAATAACCAAATCCACAAATAACCAACAAAAAAAAACAAAAAACTATGAGAAAAAGACTGACTCTACTGTTTGCGGCGGCACTTGCGAGTGCGTCGGCATTTGCAGCGCAGTGGAACGCCACTGGCGACACACTGATGCTCGAAGAGGCTGACCTGCCCTATCGTCACGAGGGCAAAGTTGGCGAACAAAAGGTGATTGCACTGCCCTATTTGGCAGCCGCTACCGACCTCTATTTCGATTTCGAAACCGAGGGAACATTCAACGAAGAACTCGACCTAATGGTGGTGGTGAACAAAAGCAATAAAACACTTTTGAGCGCCTACACGGGCTTTGGCTACATGAAAGCAGAGGCACCACTGTCGGGCTACACCTATGTGCGCCAAGCAGGACCAACAGCGCAAGCGAACCCGGGCAAAGCCTTTACGCTCGACATTGCGCGGTTGAGCGACCTGAAACTGGCCTCCTCCGCTACCATTACCCCAGAGCCGCTCTCCGAAGCGGGCGCAGTGGGCGATGGCACAATGCCCACCGAACTGCTCTACGCCGAGTACCAAACCAACTACGCTGGCAAAACATTCACAGGTCTGATGCCCGTGATTGGCTCGTACACTGCGACAACTGGCAGCGACTACTACTACTTGGTGTGCCAAGGCGGTGCTCTGATAGTGGAACACGGAAAAACTCAAGCCGAATCAGACAGATTGATACTACCGGGAATCACGCACACTTTCGATGTGTTGGCACCCAAAGCGGGCTACAGTGCTGAGCTCGCCATAAGCAACGCTAACGATTTCGATTATAGCAAACGCTACGAATTGCAAGAGATAGCACTACCCTACCGCGGCACAGCCAACTGCACGCAACGCCATCGGCTGGCAATTTCAGTGTGGAATGCTTCGACTTCATCTCCCGATAACTATTTCGTTTACAACCTCTACAAATTTACCCTCGCCGAAGAGAGCAAGGTGCGTCTGCGCTACGAATCGGACAACGATGTGCAGTTCGTCATTGTGAACATTACCGAAGGCACAGGTCTGGAATTCAAAACAAAGTATGCTACCGATGGCGACAACACGCTGACAACCAGCGCACTAGACGCTGGCACATACTACATTGCCATGCTTGGCAGCAACACTGGCGACAAAGCCGATTTTGCACTGTCGCTGATGCCAAAAGATGCCGAGCAGAAGGTGTTGGATGCCGACGCTTTCGACGCTGGCGACCGCCTGCTCACCCTTGGCAAAACCTACTACGGCCAACTGACACCGAGCGACACACTCTACAAATCGTCGATAAACGGCACGCCCTATGCTGTGGCGCACTATATCGACTTGGAGAATGGTCTTTACAGCATTACTGCCACCATGAAGACAGGCCGCAGCAAAGAGCAAAACGAACTGCAACTATTTTTGCTCCCCAGCGATGACACCACACCATGGATGAAGGCAAACGATACCGATGCTCAAAAACGCACACTCAAGGCAGCAGCAGGGAAATTCATACCCAAAGGACGCTACAAAGTGCTGGTGGCTGGTTTTGCACAACTGACACCGCGCGACTACACTGTGTTGGTAGAACAATACCAATTCGATCCGCGCTATTCTATGAGAACCATGCCGCTTGTGGTCGATAGCACCCTGAACAAAGGCGAAAATTCAGGCGGCGAATATGAGTATGCAATGCATGCTTATCAGATAAACGGTATGCCGCTGACCGACACCACCGTGGTGGTGAAATGGAGTGCCAACGACGACCGCATAAAAAATTTCTCCTTTGACGGTGCTCTCAGGGACTACATTTCGGGCAAAAGTGGCGAATTTACCACCATTTGCTACACAAGCGGCATGGGTATTGGCCTTATCAGTGTAGTTGCAGAAGGCTATGGCGACTACCACTTGGAGATAGACTACAGCGACCGCAAGTTGGCAAACACCACACCCATAACGCTGGCCGAACTGCTTGAAAACGCCACCGAAACCAATGGCTTGACCGACGAACAGATACTGCTCGGCGCAGAGCCAAGCAAACGGGTAAAAGGCGACGATGCTCTGCTTCCAGAAGGTAGCTACTCCTACTACGCGGTGGCCTACAAAGTGCCTATGGAGGCTGGCAACTACCTCTTCGCACAGAATACACCATATTTCAATGTTGGAAAAAAACCCCGAGTGATAATCTACAAAAAAGATGCCGCTGGCACCATTACTGTGGAAGGTCCATCTATAGCCTATAGCACCACAACTGCGATTGCAAACACCATTGTAGAGACCATTGCCGAAGGCGACGAATACTTTGTGGTGTTCACAACTACTGCCTACGACACACGCGGCACACAGTTGGTAAATATCAGCACAGGCAAGGCTGCCGAAACAACACCAATCACCTTTGCCCAACTGATAGCCGGTGCAGAAACGATTACAGAACCAGTGCAGAAAACCATCAACTTTGGCACAGACGAGAGCCACTATGTGGCAGGCGAAACCGACTTTGGTGCTGCGGGCACCAACTACTACGCCGTGGCCTACAAGGTAGAGGTAGCCGCTGGGCAACTACTGCAAACCTACTACAGCAAACCATGCTACTGGACAGGTATTTATAAGGAGGAAGCAGGCACGATAACCAAGGTAGCAGGTTCTACTACTACAGCAAACGAACAATACTACTATGTCGATACCGAAGGCACCTACTATGTGGTGTTCTTTACCGACGAGTTTGCACAAAGCCATGTAACAGTTTTGCTGAATACCGTCTATAAGGATCAAGAGGCCACGGCAAAAGCCATCGACATAACACTGCCCTACACTGGTACACTTACATTCGACAAGGCAATGCTGTTTGACATCGTCGGGCTTGAAGAGATAGGAGAACTCTACAAGGTAAGCCTCACTGCAGGGCAGAGCGTGGTCTATTACAACAATGTTGGAGGATACGGACAACTCGTTTCGAAAGCCGCATTGGATGCCTACTGGGCCGACCCGACAACTGCCGCCGTACCAACATTCGCCAAAATAGATTATGACTATGGTGCGCACACAATAGCGGAAACGGGCGACTACTACCTGCTGATACCCTATATGTTCGGCTACGAAAGCCTGTTCACCATCGAGGCTGTTACTGCCAGCACAGAACAAGAGGCGTTCGACAAGGCCGAAACACTGCCCAGCGTGCGTGGCAAACGGCAGATAGAGCCAAGCGAATTCGTGCCATTCATCGAGATCCATAGCACGGGCAACCATATCTACTATGCAAAAATATACAAGGTAGATTTGAGCGCAGGCGTGCATATTCACACATACAGTGGGCTTAGCCCCGATTACAGCGGTATTTATAATGCCCTACGAAGTGAGGTTACCGTCAAAGACTCGTACAACTTCATAGTAACCCAAACCGATGGCACCCACTACATTGCTTTCCTAACCGATGTCAAGCCTGAAGCGGCGGTCGATATCATGTGGGAGTTGTCGATGACGGCCGATGAATACCGCAGTTTGGCCAGCGAAACAGCCACCACGCTGCCCGCCACAATTACCGAAAACATCGAAGCGTTTGTAACGCCGCTCGTAGTACTGCCCAGTGGCGACCTGATGTATATGGATGCCAACCCGCAGCGCTTGGAAGGCGACCGTTTGGTGGCAACTATCAAGAAAAACGATCAGAGCAACGACTATGTTTACTACAAGAGCAAGCATCAACTGCTGACATTCTATTACGATGGTATGGCCACCACACAAGCAAGCACTGGTGGCGAAGATGATGTGATAAAGGCCTTAGAGATTACCGCAGGCAAAAACTTTATTGGTCAAGCATTTGCTGTAAACAGTATGGCTGCATACCCCGGCGAGCGCACCTATTCGCTACGCGATGTAGAGAAAGATTACGACAAGATGATAGCACGCGCCGAAGTGCTGGATTTGAACGCACTGCCAGTGGTGATACAAGGCTCGGTTTACGACTTTGTGATGAACAAATGCCTGTGGTACACCAGCAACCTCAAGGTGGCTTGCCCCTACCAGATAGCGCTGAACACAACCAATACCATTCGCATCGACTACACCTGCGACTATTTGGGCAATATGGATTTGGATCTCTACTATAAATCGAGCAGTGCAAGTGGTACAACAACACTCAAGAACGGCAAATCTATCTCCATCAGTGGCAAAGCCAAAGGCGATGTAATCAACTTCACTTGCCTCCCGAACATCAACCTGTTGAGCCTTTCCGCTCAAGCTTTGGAGGCGTTGAAAAACTACGAAATCTCTATTACCATCAGCGATGCCAGTCAAACAATCTCTGTAACAGCACTGACCGCTGCCAGCAAAGTAGTGGTGGACGAATACACCAACGAGGCGGCTGTACGCTTGGCACTGGCCGATGTAGAGGTGCTTGCCACGCTGCAAAACGGCACCACGCAAAACATGGCCAACTACACCACTTGGACGCTCGACGAAGGGCTGACGCAAGCCACTGGCACTGTAACTCTGCCCAAAGGCTACGCATTTGCCGAAGGCGTTGAAGGCACGGTAACGCTGCTTGTGAACCCAGTAACGGTAACCACCGCCATCGATGGCAGCGGCAAAATTACGCCAACATCGGCCACCGAAGTGCGCCGCGGCTCGAAACTCTCGTTCACCATTGTAGCCGACGAAGGGTACGAAATCAAGTCGCTCACAGTGAACGGCAGCGATGTAAGCGAAGCCGTTGCTCAGACCGAATACAAACTCACGGTTACCGTCAAGAAAGACACCAAAATCAGTGTTGTATTCACTGCGCAAGCCACTGGCATTGAGCAAGTTACCACCAACGACTTCACGCTCTACACGCAAGGACGCACCATTGTGGTCGAAGATGCCTCCGCCAAAACCACGGTACGCATCTACTCCATCACAGGCAATTTGATCTACGCAGGGCACATCACCAACGCCACCGAGCAATACCAGATGCCAACCGCTGGCCTCTACATCGTTCGCATCGGCAACAAGGTGCAGAAAGTAGTAGTTAGTAGCAAGTAGAGATTTTAAGAGTATAGAAGATAGAGCATAGACTTCTTTATCTCTTATTATCTAATTCTGAATTAGCCCAAAATCTTCCCCCTTGGGGGATTGAGGGGGTCTGATAGATTGTAGAGCCGTCACACTGTGGCGGCTCTACTTTAATGAAAAATAAACAATGAATAATGAACAATAATCTGGCAGTGGTGTTGTGTGCGTGGCTTTTCCCCTTTGCAAGGGGACGAGAAAAACGACAGTTTTTCGAAGGGGTTAGAATAACCAAATCCGCAAATTTTCAAATCTTCAAACAATTCAATGATTGAAAATTAGACAATTAGGCCATCAAAATCACTTGTGGGAGTTGGGCTAATAGACCAAGGGGCGGCCTGTGCAGCCGTTGGGGAGAGGTAGTTGCAGCAGGGTGCAGAGCGTGGGGACAATATCGACCACAAAAGCGTTGGCGATAGTTTTTTTCGGCACGCCGCTACCCACAATGTAGATTGGTAGCGTTACACTCTGCCTGCTCGACACGCCGATGGGTTCGTTGCGGTCGTTCACCTCGACCCAGCCAGGCAAAAGCGTGAATACCACATCGCCGCAAGCTTTTTTGAATGCGCTGTTGTGAATTTTGGCGAGTTCGTCGGTGCTGCAAGTGGGTGCGTGCTTTATTTCGTCCGAAGTGTAGGCATTGTGAACGCCCTGAAATTCGGTCATAAACTGCGCCACATGGCGTTCCAGTTCGTAGCGATCGATTTTTTGCTTGTCGATAAAAGTTTTGTTCAGATAGATGTTGCGGGCGGCGTAACCGCTCACATAGCGACCTTGTCCGTAGATGGCCATCAGATACGAGTTGAGCAGTGCCATAGCGCGCCGTGCGTTGAATTGACCGTTCTGCACTTGCGCTTTCGACAGGCGGCGCAGCGCATCGTTTTCGTTGCTGCTGCCAACGAAAAGAAGCAGCGTATTGTCGAGTCCGACGCTCAAATTGATAGCATCGAAAAAGAGCCGCAAATCCTTGTCGAGACGCAAATAGATATCCTCCTTCTCGGCCGAAAGAAAGGCACTACCCTGCTCGTTTGGCAGTTTCACCGAAAATTCCACCATCAGAAAATCGAGGCGCGAATCGAGTCCCAGTTTTTCGTCGCGCAAGGCACGGATCGCCAAATCTTTCATCAGTGTATTGACAAACGGCGAATGTTTGAACTGATAGACCTGTTCGGCGAGCGTTTGGCTGGCATCGGGCTTCGCAAAAAGTTGTTTATCGGCCGACAGAGGCGCATTGCGGTAGGTGCCAATGTCGTAGAGCGGTCGCCACTCGTAGAGCAGATAATTGTCGATGGCGTGGCTTTGGTTCACTTTGGCCGCCCACGCTGGCAAGCCGCGTCCGTAGAAATCGGTGGTGGCAAGACGACCCATTTCGTTGTCGAGCCAAACGGCGGCATCGGCAGTATGCGCCCCAAAAGCGAGTGCATGGTCGGCATCGAGCGCAATGGCATACGAGCGGCAGCCATCGTCGGAGAGTTTGATAACATCGGGCAGCGTGGTGGCCGCCATCTGTCGCGGCGAGAGGCTCAAATTGCTATTGATGCCGTGAAATCGTCCATCGTGAAAAATCGGCACGAGGTCGTCCTCCACCACATCGTAACGCTGTGCGCCGATAATGCCGTGATAGAACGGCACACTGCCCGTCATCAGCGAGGCGTAGTCGGTCGCCGAACCGCCGTTGAGATAGTTGCAATAGGCTGTTGGCAGCGCAAGTCCCTCGTCGAGCAGACGCAAGCCGCCTTTGTCGAACTTGTGCGCCAGCACCGCGAGATGGTTCGGTTGCAGTCCATCGATAGCCACCACCACCACCAAACGAGGTTCGCCTTGCGCCGACAGCGAAAAGGCAGCGCAAAAAAGGCTGGCTGCCAACGCTATTTTTTTGCAAATGGGCAACATTTTGGGCGAATCAGCACATTTCGATGATGTTCAGAATCACTTCGGAGGCTTTTTGCATCGACTGAATCGGCACAAATTCGTAGCGTCCATGGAAATTGTGGCCGCCCGCAAAAATGTTGGGACACGGCAAGCCCATGAACGACAGTTGTGCGCCATCGGTGCCACCACGAATGGGTCTAACATTCGGTTTCACGCCAGCGCGCTCCATCGCCTGCACCGCCAAATCGATGATGTGCATCACAGGTTCGATTTTTTCGCGCATGTTGTAGTATTGGTCTTTCAGTTCGACGGTGGTCGTGCCTTCGCCATATTCGGCGTTGATTTTCTTGACCAGATGGCGCATTTCGTCCTTTCGGCTCTCGAAGCGTGTGCGGTTGTGGTCGCGAATGATGTAGGAAAGAACGGTCTGCTCCACATTGCCATTGATGCCAACAAGGTGATAAAAACCCTCGTAGCCTTCGGTGTGTTCGGGCGTTTCGAGGCGCGGAAGCATACCCACAAACTGTTGCGCCACACGCATAGAGTTGAGCATTTTGTGCTTGGCGTAGCCCGGGTGCACATTGCGACCTTTGACCGTAACTTTGGCCGATGCCGCATTGAAATTTTCGTATTCCAACTCGCCGATTTCGCCGCCGTCCATGGTGTATGCCCAGTCGGCTGCAAATTTTGCCACATCGAAATGGTGCGGTCCCTGCCCTATCTCCTCGTCGGGTGTGAAGGCGATGCGCACCTTGCCGTGTTCGATTTCGGGGTGTTGCAGCAGAAACTCCACCGCATTCACAATTTCGGCAATGCCCGCTTTGTCGTCGGCACCGAGCAGCGTGCGACCGTTGGTTACAATCAAATCTTGCCCCACATATTGCGTCAGTTCGGGGAACTGCTTGGGCGAAAGCACGCAATCATCTTCTGCGTTCAGCACAATGTCGCCGCCGTCGTAGTTCGACACGATGCGCGGTTGAATGTGTTTGCCGCTCATATCGGGCGATGTGTCCATGTGTGCGATGAATCCGATGGTCGGTTTGGGTGCGTCGGTGGTGGCTGGCAAGGTGGCAAAGACATAGCCATTTTCGTCCACGGCAGCATCGGCAAGTCCGATGCTTTTCAGTTCATCGACCAGATAGCGCGCAAAAACCATCTGTCCGGGCGTGCTGGGCGTCAGTCCTGTATTTTCGTCGGAAGTGGTACAAAACGCGACATACTTCAAAAAACGGTCTGTGATATTCATTGTTTCAAAGGGTTTTGAAAGTTTCAATTCTGTTTGCAAAAATACACTTTTTTGTCGAAATGGCAGCACGCCACATTGTCGCGGCGCAACTATTCGTTTTTTCTGATTTTCTTTGTACTTTTGCGGTAAATTTACGAGGAGTTATGACACGCATACAAACAGCCAAAACGGCATTTATTCTGAATGTGGTGATTGTGGCGTTGGAGGTGGTCGGTTTTGCCATCACATTTGCCCGCCCCGATGGCGCGGATTACCTGAAATACTACACGCAAGAGAGCAATTTGCTTTTGTTGACGGCCTGTTTTGTTGCGGCAATGTTTCAGTGGCCGGCGTTTCGCCACGAGCGCGACATTCCCGCTTGGGTGCGGCTGCTGAAGTATGTGGCGACCTGCTGCATTGCCGTTACGCTGGCGGTGGTGATTTTTGTGCTGTCGCCGTCGGAAGTGCCAGAGCGCGGTTGTGTGGGCTATTTCGACACGCTGTGGGGCGGCACCAACTTCTATTTTCACTTTGTCTGCCCGATTTTGGCCATCGTCAATTTTATCTTTTTCGAAAAAAATAGCGATTTTCGCCCAACCGTAACGCTTTTGGCACTGCTGCCAACAGTTTTGTACGCCGCCATCGCCATGGGGCTAAACATCTCCCGACTGACCGTAGGGCCGTACTTTTTTCTGCATGTTTACGAACAACCCATCTATATGTCGCTGATTTGGTGCGTGGTGGTTTTGGGAGGTGCATACGCTTTGGCCTACGCACTCTATCGGGCGAATAAAACACGGCAAACTGGCAAAATTTAAGGCTTCAGCGCATGGATTTTTTATCGTCGTCGGCACATATTTCGCACGAATACTGTTGCACTGTCGTTCAGATAGGCGAAGTTACGCCCATCGATGGCACCGATTTTCTCGGCAAAACGCTGGTGAACGGTTTTCAGGTGGTGGTGCGCAGAGATGCCGTGCGCCAAGGCGATATTTTGGTCTATTGTCCGATAGAAACCGTGCTGAACACCGATTTTTTGGCGGCCAACAACGCCTTCGAATTGAGCGAGCGGCTGCTGAACGCCAATTTCAGTGTGGTGCAGCGGCTCATCGACCAAGGACAACGGCACGAAGCCCAACGCCGCGTGGGACTGTTTGGCAAAAATGGGCGCATAAAAATGCGGCGGTTGCGCGGCGAAGTGTCGATGGGCTGCCTTTTTCCGTTCAATTATTTTGCCAACTGGCTCGGTGCTGCCAAAGTTACCATCGACCCTGCGGCGCACATCGGGCAAGATTTCGACACCGTGGCTGGGATTCCGTTTGTAAAAGCCTATTTGCCGCCATCGAGCAGCCGACGGATAGAGCCAGCCAACAAGCGCAACAAGAAACTGAAAAAGTGGTCGCGCCTGATTCCCAGCGAATTTACCTTCCACTACGACACCGAAATGCTCAACCGCGAGATAAAGCGCATAAAACCGACCGACCATGTGGCCATCAGCGTGAAAGTGCACGGCGCAAGCATCTGCATAGGCAATGTGCGGGTGAAAAATCCCAAGCAGTTCCGCTCGAAATGGCTCACACGCCTCTACCGCTTGTTGCCTGCGCGCTGGCAAAAATACGACATCGGCTACGATTTGGTTTATGCCTCGCGCACCATCGTGAAAAATGCCGCTTTGAACCCACGCCGCAATGCAGGTTTCTACGAAGCCGACATCTGGTGCGATTTTCACGATTTGCTGCTCGGAAAAATTCCGCAGGGTGTGGAGATTTTCGGCGAAATCGTGGGCTACATCACTGGCACACCGCAACTGCTGCAGCCTGGCTACGACTATGGTTGCGCCGAAGGCACAAACAAGATGATGCCCTATCGTGTATCGATAAAACAGGGCAACGGCACACGCCGCGAACTGAACATCGACGAAGTGCGCCAATGGACGCTCGACCTCGTAGCACGCTACCCCGAACTTGCCGACCGCATTATGCCGCTCGAAGTGCTCTACTGCGGCACACTGCGCCAACTCTATCCCGACATCGATGTAACGAGCCAGTGGCACCGAAATGTGCTCGCCGCCATGATGGCCGACCGCACACGCCTCGGTATGGAGCAAGACGAACCGCTCTGCCGCAACAGCGTGCCGCGCGAAGGTATTATTTTGCGCATACAAAACGACCGAAAAAACGAGGCTTTCAAACTCAAATCGCTGCGTTTTCTCGAGATGGAAGCCGCCAAAATAGACCAAGGCGAGGTCGATTTGGAGTTGCAACAAGGCAAATACTGACAAAAAAAGTGTATCTTTGCAAGATATGAAAGCCATCGACGATTTTCTGATGCAGCACGGCTATCCACGCTTCGAGCCGAAGGCCGTGCTGTTCGATATGGACGGCGTTTTGTTCGATTCTATGCCGTTTCACGCACGCGCTTGGGCAAAAACATTCCAACGCCATGGGTTCGATTTTGTGGAACGCGATGCCTACCTGAACGAAGGACGCACGGGCGAAGCCGTCATCAACGACTATTTTCAGCGAAAATTTGGCCGCAACGCCAACAAAGCCGAAAGCGATATGCTCTACGCCGAAAAAGGGCAACTTTTCGAGCAGTACGGCGCGGTGAAACCCATTGCCGATGTGTATGCGCTGTTGCAACACATCAAACAGCAGGGACTGGCGATTTTTATCGTTACTGGCTCGGCGCAACACTCGCTGCTCGACACACTGAACACGCATTTTCCCGATATTTTCGAGAAAGAGAAGATGGTAACCGCCTTCGATGTGAAACACGGCAAACCCGACCCAGAGCCCTATCTGATGGCACTGCAAAAAGCCCACACCGAGCCGTGGCAAGCGGTGGTTGTGGAGAATGCGCCACTCGGTGTGCTGTCGGCAACGCGCGCTGGCATTTTCACCGTAGCCGTAAACACAGGGCCGCTGCTCCCCGAAGAACTCTCCGACGCAGGTGCCGACATTGTGCTGCCATCGATGAAAGATTTGTTGAACCTTTGGCCCGATATACACCCCAACCGATGAAACACCGCCACACCATAATAATAGCACTGCTTGCGCTTGGAGCGACCGCCGCCTATGCGCAAACCGACTCCATCGCTGCTGCAGCGCCACAAAGTCGCGACTCTATCGCCGAACTGCTGCCTTTCGACTTGGCAAATGCGCACCAAGCCGACATCGACGAAGGCAAAGTGTTGGACAAAAAACACATGAGCAAAACCGACTACATTCCCGAAATACACGGCACAGTGCGCGGTCGCTACGAATACTGCACCACGCTCAACGCTCACCGCTTTCAGGTGCGCAACGCACGCATGAGCATCACGGGCAATGTGCACCCGATAGTGGCCTACAAAGCCGAAATCGATTTTTCGGACAAAGGCACGCTGAAAATGCTCGACGCTTACGCCCGCGTATTCCCTGTGAAAGGGCTTGCGCTCACCATCGGACAGATGAAAGTGCCGTTCAGCACCGACAATCTGCGCAGTCCGCACCTGCAATACTTTGCCAACCGCTCATTTTTGGTAAAAGAGACCGCTGGCACACGAGATGTTGGCTTCACAGCGGGCTACACGCTGAAAGAGAAATTTCCGTTTTCGGTGGTGGCTGGCATCTACAACGGATTGGGACTGACGCAGCAAAAAGTGTGGAAAAAGCACATGTGCTACTCGGCGCGCGCCACATTCGATCCGTGCAAATACATCAATTTTTCGCTCAATTTTCAGTCGTTCGACCCCGATTCGCTCCGCATGAATGTGTACGATGTGGGGATTTACACCAATTTTTACGGTGCGCATATCGAGGCGGAATATCTTTACAAAACCTACGAAGACAATGCGTTCAAGCCATCGCACGCCTTTTCGGGCTTTGTCAATTACGACCTGAAACTGCCAAAAGTATTCAGCAAAATATCGTTTTTGGCGCGCTACGACATGATGACCGACCACAACCACGGCTACAACGACGCTGACGGCCACTACAACATCGACGATGTGGCGCGGCAACGCATCACCGCTGGCGTAACTTTGAGCCTCTCGAAGCCGTTTTTTGCCGACCTGCGCATCAACTACGAAAAATACTTCTACGACGATTGGACACTCGCCGACGATGCCAACAAAGACAAACTCGTCGTCGAAATGGTTGTACGATTTTAATAGTTAGAAGTGAGTAGTTAGAAGTGAGCAGTGATTTTTTTGAGTGAGGAGTGAGGAATTAGGAGTGAGGAGTGATGCGGCAAGCCGCAATTTCAAATTTCAGAATTTCAAATTTCAAATTGTCGGTAGCCGAAACGCCTTAATCTTCAAATTTTCAAATAACCAAATCAGCAAATCAACAAAAACTTAGAAACATAGAAACAGCGCGTAGCGCGAGAAACTAGAAACAAAAATTGCGCCAGCAATTTTGAGAAACTAGAAATTAGAAATCAGAAACCAAAAACAAAACCGCCATGTACGACAAATTTCAAAAACATCTGCAAGCCGAATTGAGCAATATCGAAGCGGCTGGGCTCTACAAAAACGAGCGACTCATCTGCTCGCCACAAAGCGCAGAAATACGCGTAAACGAGCAAACAGTGTTGAATTTTTGCGCCAACAACTATCTTGGTTTGGCCGACAATCCCGAACTGATTACCGCCGCCAAACGCGCCATGGACGAGCGCGGCTACGGTATGTCGTCGGTGCGATTTATCTGCGGTACACAAGACCTGCACAAGCAGTTGGAGGCGGCCATCGCACGCTTTTTTGGCACCGAAGACACCATTTTGTACGCCGCCTGTTTCGATGCCAACGGTGGTGTGTTCGAGCCGCTGCTCACCGACGAAGATGCCATCATCTCCGACACGCTCAACCACGCCTCTATCATCGACGGCGTGCGGCTCTGCAAGGCGCAACGCTTGCGCTACGCCAATGCCGACATGACCGACCTCGAAACGCAACTGCAAGTGGCGCAACAGTGCCGTTTCCGCCTCATTGTTACCGATGGCGTGTTCTCGATGGACGGCAATGTCTGCCCGCTCGACAAGATATATGCGCTCGCCCAAAAATACGATGCCATGGTGATGGTCGATGAGAGCCATTCGGCAGGCGTGGTCGGTCGCACTGGGCGCGGCGTAACCGAACTTTTCGACCTGCGTAGCAAAGTGGAGATCATCACAGGCACGCTCGGCAAAGCCTTTGGCGGCGCGGTGGGCGGATTCACCACCGGTCGAAAAGAGATTATCGATATGTTGCGCCAACGCTCGCGCCCATACCTCTTTTCCAATTCGCTGCCGCCGATGATTGTGGCTGCTGGCATCAAAATGTTCGAACTGATGGACTCGACCAACGAGCGGCAAGAGCGGCTGCACGCCAACACCGACTATTTCCGCGACCAAATGCTGGCCGCAGGCTTCGACATCAAGCCCACGCAGTCGGCCATCTGCGCCGTGATGCTCTACGATGCGCGCCTATCGCAACAGTTTGCCGCACGCTTGCAGGACGAAGGCATCTATGTTACAGGCTTCTACTATCCCGTCGTGCCAAAAGGGCAAGCACGCATCCGTGTGCAAATTTCGGCAGCACACACACGCGCCCACCTCGACAAATGCATCGCCGCCTTCATCAAAATAGGCAAAGAGTTGAAGGTTTTAGTTAGAAGTGAGAAGTGAGGAGTGAGGAGTGAGGAGTGATGCGGCGAAGCCGCAATTTCAGATTGGGTTGATAAGTTGACGAGTTGAAAAGTTGATGAGTTTAACGCATTAGTATTGGCTTGCAAGGCAAAAATAATCTTCAAATCAATAACCAGAAATTACTTTTCACTTTATACACTTTTACACTTTCATACTTTCAAACTAAATAAAAATGAACATCGAGATAGAACGAAAATTTTTGGTTATTTCCGATGGCTACAAG
>CAVKTI010000022.1:0-32582 GCA_963659365.1 Acutalibacteraceae bacterium
ATTCTCTCCCCCTGCTGCGCCAGCAGATAGGGGGAGTACCCACGCAAGTGGGGGTAGGGGTTTGTTTTAATTAAGAATTCTGAATTTAGAATTAAGAATTATGAATTAAGCGGTTCTTGTCCAATCAAATAATTTGGAGTATTTGGTCATTTTCGAACCATTTGATAAACGGAATTCCACCTAATTGCCGAATAGTTTTGCCGTATGTGGAGATTTTAATATTTTGAATGACTTGGTCGGTCTGTTCGAGCCAAGTGGCATATAGATTGTTCTCTCCATTACTCAACAAAGATGGATACAGTTCGAGTATCTCTGTCATTAACAAAGATGGATTGTTGAGATAGTACTTTATGCGTTTGGAGTACGAAAGTAATTCGCCTACAATGTGTGGAATTTTGAACGGCAAACAATGTCCGTTGATGTGTGTATATTGACCGCCTGCCGAAAAAGTATCGCGGGCATTATAGAGCAACACCGAGTATTTGGTGCAGAGCCACATTGCCACCTGTTTATAATTGCTATTGAACACTTCGGGAAACAAGATAAACATCTTGGCGGTTAGTTCAGTGTTTTCTTTTTGACTTTCGTCGCTTCTGTCGCTCCACAAACGCACCGACATTTTTGTAGGCGATTCGAGCCACCAAGGCATTTCGGCTCGATGTTCTGCAATAGCCTTTTTCCGATAATAATTGCGTACTTGTTCTATCGTTTTGTCCGAAGAGCGTAGCGCATCGTAAGTGGTTCCCATTTTGTCGAAAATGGACTGGCCTTCGGAAAGTTTCATATCGATAAGATAGCGGGGCGAATGTGTAACGGCAATATCCGAAAGGCAATCTTGATAAGGACGGCATTTGAATTCGGGGGTTGCTCCTCCCAATTTGCCAAATAAGATATAAATTGTCTGTACATCAGACAAACGAGTGGTTTCGACAATACTACTGCCCGTGCTTGTCCAATGGTCTTTGATGGTCGATTTTACCTCTACGCCAAAATACCGTTCGGCCAATATATCGGGGAAGTGCGCACCTGAAACTAGTTGGATTTGGTCGGAGCGAAAAGGCGTGCGTGGCGATACATCTTTCAATACTTGCTCGGTCAAGTGTTCCAATTCAAAAGCAGAGCAGGAGGCATATCTTTGCTTATCTGTCTTGGCGCGAATGTTCATCTCTTTCTCTGCCAATCCCATTAAATCCCGAAAAGCCAAATTGGCTTGAGCAGTGCTTCGTTCGCGTATAGCAATGATATTTTCCATACTACCCGAAATATCTATGCCATATCTCTTGTATGCGTACGGCAATGTTATAGGCCAATACTGGTGGAACGGCGTTCCCGATAACACGGTATCCTCCCGAAGCGTTGAGCGAAGCAGGCATACCATACTGCATTTCTCGCCAAACAAAAGGATAGTCTGGTGGAAAAGTTTGAATCAAAGCACATTCACGCACACTCAGTCTGCGTTCGGGCAAACCACTTTCCAACTCTGCATAGTGTGTTCCCCCGTGTTCCAAAGAGAGCCGTCGAAACTCGATATTTCCGTGGTGTTCGGAACGAATAGTTGGTGCTAAACCGTCCAATTTAATTTCGGTCTGTCCTTGGCAATGTTTTCCCATGTATTTAGCGCGAGAATAACATTGTTGCGATAAATCGTGCGACAATTCGGGTTCTTCGAGATGCTCGAATATATCGGCACAACAAACAAAAGGGAGTAGTTTGTCGTCTTTGCGTGTATAAGCGTGCGTAGGAGTTGGATAAGGATTGTACTCTTGTGGAACAATGGAAGCGGTAAGTGCTTTTAACGCTTGTTGAGTCAGAGCACTTTTTCGGATGCCGACAAAAATGATACGCTCTCTCGATTCGGGTACGCCATAATCGCCAGCATGTAACACTTGCGAGAACACAAGATAGCCGTTGCCATCGGCTGTGGCAAAATCGTGTTGAATAATCTCCTTGACATCGGAGAGCGAAACCAACCCTTTCACATTTTCGGCAACAAACATTTTCGGTTTAACAATGTCTATTACCTGTTTCATCCAATAGTAGAGTTTGCCTCGTGTTTCCTCTGTTGGCTCATCGTCGGTGCGCACATTTCCGTTGTGATCTCGGTGCGACTCAAAGCCGTTGCGTTTGCCCGACACCGAAAAATCTTGACAAGGAAATCCGCCAGTAACAAGGTCTATATCCGATGGAAATACCTCTATACCAGCACGGTGCTTCTTTACTAAATCAACAATGCTTTCGAAGTGATAAATGTCGGCAGGATAACCATAATTTCGAAAATAGTGCCTCCACGCAACCATCGCTTCTCGAAGAATATCATTGGCAAAGCACAATTTGAAACGAGTTGGTTTAAGGCGTACCCATTGCGCATCGACCACCTTGTCAATTTGTGGTGAAAGCGGCGATATTGATTTGTGATGACAAAGAAAACCTCCCTCAAAACCCAAATCCATTCCGCCACACCCAGAAAACAGCGAGAGAACTCGCAAATCTTTTTGCAAAGAACGGACTGTGTTTGTTGCTGCCATAGTGTTGTGTATTTTTTTTGGTCTGTGTATTCCCATAGACACAAAAAAAGTGGAGTTCGACTGTCGTCGTTCCACTTGCAGAGGCTCTCGCATTGCCCTAGGTAATAGAACCGACAACGCGAAGCCCACACCGATATAAGAACACGCACGCTCAAATACCTGAGCCGCGAATAGCCTATATCTCGAGGGACATCTATCGTTGCTAAGTCTGATTACCTGTGAAATTTGCGAGATTTCTGCAAGTCAGAACAGAGCGTCAATAAACGCCTTTATTATGTCTGCCAATCAGCACACAAAATTGTGCAAATCAGCACCACAAAAGTACAACATTATTTTGGAATCACCAAAATAATTTCAAATTTCATTTTTTTAGTCGCAAGATGTGAGTAGCAATATGAGATTTTAAGAACATAGAATATAGAACATAGACAAAATTAGTGTGAAAGTCTATAAAGTGGAAAGTGAAAAGTTTTTTTATTTGAAAAATTGAAGATTATTGCGGCGTTATGGGGCGCATGGCCTTTCCCCCTTCGGGGGAAACGGGAAAGGGGGCTATGACCAAGACGAAAACAAAGACGATGACTTTTGCGCAACTCTGAATTCTGAAACTCTGAAATTCTGAAATCTGGTTCTCAACCCCCTCCGCTTCGCTCGTCCCCCTATCTTTCCGCTTCGCTCCAAGCAGGGGGACAGAATCGTGTTAGTGTTGGTTTAGTGCGTTTTTGTTTCCTTACCGAATTTCTGTCTTCCGATTCTCTCCCCCTGCTGCGCCAGTAGATAGGGGGAGTACCCACGCAAGTGGGGGTAGGGGTTAAAACAATGAATAATAATTGCAGCGTTTCCAAAAACGCTGCAATCTTCAAATCTTCAAATTTTCAAATGAAATAATTACACAATCAGCATCGCTTGGCGTACCGCATTGGCTGTGGCTTCGCCGCGCAGTGTCGCCACTATTTGCAGCGCAAAATCGACTGCCGTGCCAGGACCATTGGCTGTAATAATATGGTGCGACACCACCACGCGTCCGCCGACATGGCTATCGCCCAAAAAGTGTTCAAACCCTGGATAGCAGGTGGCACGCTCGCCGTGCAGAATGCCCAACACGCCCAGCACGCTTGGCGCAGCGCAGATGGCCGCCAACGGTTTGTGCGCCGCATGGTGCTGGCGCAGCAGTTCACCCAATTCGGGGAACTCCATCAGGCGGGTAGAACCGCCCGGCAAGATGAGCATATCGGCATCGGCAAAGTTGCACGCAGCAAACTGCGCATCGGCCACAACGGGAATCTGGTGCGCCCCGACGACCGTCTTTTCCGCTTCGACCGAAACCATGCAAACGGGCAGTTCGGCGCGACGCATCACATCAACGGTGGCCAACGCTTCAATCTCTTCAAAACCTGTCGAAAGGAAAATGTAGTTCATCGTCTTATCGTTTTATTTGACTGTAAATCTGTAAGTTATAGTACCAAAAGCGATGTCACTGCCTGCGCTGAACTTCACCTTTTGGGCGGCCTCGATCGACGCATCGCGCAACTGTTTGTTGGTGATGTTCGACGCATTCGGATCGACCGACGCTTCGGTTACATTGCCGTTTCTATCGACGCGAATTTTCACCACGATATGCCCCACTTCGTTGCCTTTGTATTGCGGTTTGGGCAGTCCGCTCTTCAGCGTGCGCCCGCTCAACGACCAGCCATTGCCGCCCACCGTGCCTTCGCCCACAGGATTTCCCTGCATCGAGTCGCCTGTGGTTGCGCCGCTGCCGCTGCCGCTCTCTTTGCCGAACACACTGGCTAGATTGCCTGCTTTTTCGGCTTTGGCGCGATTTTCGGCATCGCGTTTGGCTTTTTCGGCGGCTTTGCGCTCGCGTTCGGCCTGCTCTTCGGCGGCTTTGCGTTCGCGCTCACGCTGTTCGGCCAACAGGCGTTCCTGCTCTTGCTTGCGTTTTTTCTCTTGCGCCAACGCCACCGATTCGTCCTGCTGCGTCATCAGATTTTCGTCGAGATTGGGCGCGGTGTTCGGTTTGGCAGGCTGCGAGGCGGCGGCTGGTTCGGCAGGTTGCGCCTCGTTGGCCACAAGTTGGTCGGTAGCGCCAAAGCCATCGTCCTCGTAGCCAAAACTTACCTCGATGCCCTCGGCGGCTTGGTCGCGCGAGGCCGACATACCGCAGAAAAGCAGTATCAGCAACACAATGGCGCAAACCACGATTGTGCCGATGGAGGCGTATATGTCGGATTTTTTCACTGTCATTTATCCAATACTTTGGTGGCGATAACCAGTTTCAGATGGTTCTGATTGGCGATGTCGAGCACTTTCACCACTTCGCCGTAAGGCACGGTTTGGTCGGCGTGCAGTGCCACATAGAGCGTCGAATCTTGCGCGGCAGCCTGTTGCAATATCGGTTCTATCTGCGCAAAATCGACTTGGCGCGGTGCTTCGCCGCCATCGGCCACGCTATAAACGCCATCGGCAGTGATGCCAATTTTGAAAAGGTGCGCCTGCGTGGCAGTTTTGACCTTGCTTTGCGGCAAATTGACCTTGAAATCGTTCGGTGCCGACATGGTGGACGCTATCATGAAAAACAGCAACAGCAGAAAAATGATGTCCGTCATCGACGACATGCTGAACGACGCCTCGACCTTATTTCTTTTTTTTAGTGCCATGTTTTTTTAGTGCAAAAGTGATTGTGAGTAGCAAGTCGCAAGTAGCAAGTCGCAAGAAAAAGACGATGACTTTTGACTATGACCAAAACAATTTGAAATTCTGAAATTCTGAAATTCTGAAATTTGAAATCTGAAATTTGAAATTTCTACTTCGCTGGTTCGTTGAGCAGATCCATAAATTCCATGCTGCGCATTTCGAGGCGGCGCATTACCGAATCGACGCGGCCGACCAAATAGTTGTAGGCAAAATAGGCGCACACGCCGATAATCAGACCTGCCACCGTGGTAACCATAGCGGTGTAGATGCCGCCCGCCAACTGGCTAAGGTTGATGGTGTTACCACCCGCCTGCTCCATCTCGAAGAAGGCTTCGACCATACCCAAAACCGTGCCAAGAAATCCGAGCATCGGTGCGCCACCCGAAACGGTAGCCAGCAGTCCGAGGTGCTTTTCGAGTTTTGCAATCTCGATGTTGCCAACATTTTCGACCGCCACTTGCACATCGCTCATGGGGCGACCCAAACGCGTGATACCCTTTTCTATCATGCGTGCCGAGGGCGAATCGGTGTCTTTGCATAGGTTGATGGCCGACTCCAACTTGCCGTCGTACACATAGTCCTTGATGCGGTTCATAAACATCGCATTTTCGTGGCTCGCCTTGCGAATAACCACAATTCGCTCGATGAAAATGTACACGGCCAGCACAAAAAGTAGTGCCAACGGAATCATAATCCAGCCGCCTTTCAGGCACATATCCCAAAAACTGATGGTTACTTCGGTCGGTTCCGCCACAGGCATTTCGGCCACCGCCGCTTGCAGTGCGCCATTCACCGAATCGGCAGCCGCAGCCGCCACTGTTTGCAATAAAATCGTCAAATTCATAAGTGCTTATCGCTATTTGTTGTTTATTTTTTCGTGTTTTTTCAGGGGATTTCTATAAATTGCTTTATCGTGTTTTTTACTCAAATTTCGCAAGTCATTTTTCTCTTTTTCGTTCATTTCTTTTGACGACCAAAAGAAACGAACCAAAGAAAAGTCGCGGCAGGGGCGCGAGCGTTGCCAAAAATTGGCGGTTTTGGTTTCGGCGGAATTAAACTCGCTTTCGCTCAAACAGTAATTCCGCTTTTTCGAAACACAAAACCTGATTTTTGACACTCGCTGCCCAATGCCGTGTTCGCGTTCCGAAAAGCCGCAATTTTCAAATTTTCAAATTTTCAAATTTTCAAATGAAAAAACTTTTAACTTTCCACTTTATACACTTTCTCACTATTTCGTCTTTTGTCTTTATTCCCTATTCTTTATTCAAAAAAAATTCCTCACTTCTCGTAATATTTTATAGAAGCCCATTTCAAAGTGCAATCGATGTTTGTGCCGAATCGACGGCAGCAGCGGCGCGGTAACGCCGAATCGTCTCCTCCAAGCCAAAGTAGAGCGCGTCGCAAATGAGTGCGTGCCCTATCGACACCTCGGCGAGGAACGGAATGCGGGTGCAAAGATAGTGCAAATTTGTCAAATTCAAATCGTGCCCAGCGTTCACGCCAAGTCCGCAGCGTTTGGCCTGCTCGGCAGCCGCCACAAACGGCGCAACCGCCTTTTCGGGACCAGCCGAAAACTGCGTGGCATACGGCTCGGTGTAGAGTTCGATGCGGTCGGCGGTCGTCTGCGCCGCAAATTCGATATTTTGCAAATCGGTGCCAACAAACACCGACACACGAATGCCAAATTCGTGGCAGTGTTGCACCACATCGCGCAGAAAATCGCGGTGCGCACGGCAGTCCCAGCCTGCGTTCGATGTGATGGCATCGGGTGCGTCGGGAACGAGCGTTACCTGATGCGGTTTCACAGTGCAGACCAAATCCACAAACTGCGGCGTGGGGTTGCCCTCGATGTTGAACTCCGTGGTTATCAGCGAGCGCAAATCGAACACATCTTGGCGACGAATGTGCCGCTCGTCGGGGCGCGGGTGAACCGTAATGCCCTGTGCGCCAAAGCGTTGGCAGTCGCGTGCCACCTGCAACACATTTGGATTGTTGCCGCCACGCGCATTGCGCAAAGTCGCAATTTTATTGATATTTACGCTCAAAATAGCCATGTTATTATTTGAAGATTTGAAGATTTGAAAATTTGAAAATTTGAAGATTTGAAAATTATTGGTAGCCAAAGTCAGTTGCACAATAATCAACTCATCAACCCAACTTTTACACTTTTACACTTTCACACTTTCTCACTTTCTCACTTTCAAACTAATTTTCGTACCTTTGCAACGCAAACGCAAAACTCGAAGCAAAATTACACTAAAAAAATGAGAATTGCTATATTTAGTGCAAATTATCGTGCAGAAAACGACAATTTGTTGATAAAAACCATCGATTTTCTCGAAAAAAGTGGTGTCGATGTGCTTATCGAACACGAACTTTGCGCACAAATGAGGCGCACAAACGCCAAATTTTCGGCGTACGAAACGGTCGGTATTGACAATTTGCAGGCCGATGTGGTCATCAGCATTGGCGGCGACGGCACTTTTTTGAACACGGCGGCGGCGGTTGGCGACCGCGGAATCCCGATTTTGGGCATCAATGCGGGTCGGCTCGGTTTTTTGGCCGATGTGGCGGACACCGAAATTGAGCAGGTGCTCGACGAACTACTCACGGGCAATTATGTGGTGCGCGAACGCTGCATCATACAGGCGCAAACCTCCGACCAGAGCGGCTTGGGGCTGCCTTTTGCGCTCAACGAAATCGCCGTGCTGAAACAAGATCTCTCGTCGCTCATCGCCATACACGCCTCGGTCAATGGCGAATATCTGAACACCTATCTTGCTGATGGACTGATAGTTGCGACACCAACAGGTTCCACGGCCTACGCATTGAGTGTGGGCGGTCCCATCGTCATGCCTGGCACACACAATCTGATTCTCGCGCCCGTGGCATCGCACAGCCTGACGGTGCGCCCGCTCGTCATCGCCGACTCGTGCGAAATCGATTTGGAGGTCGAAAGTCGCTCGCGCAGTTACCTCATCTCGCTCGACGGCCGCTCGCAACCGATGAGCCAAACCACCAAACTGCACATCGCAAAAGCCGATTTCACCACCAAAATCATCGAACCAAACGGCCATTCGTTCATTCGCACCCTCAAAAACAAACTGATGTGGGGCGCAGACAGACGCTCTTAAAAAAGTGAGCAGTTAGTAGTGAGTAGTGAGAAGTGGTGCGGCAGAGCCGCAATGACAAATTTCAGAGTTTCAGAGTTTCAAAATTTCGGTAACCGATAACTAGAAATTAGAAACCAGAAATTAGAAATCTGCTGACCTTCACCAATGCGTTAAACTTATCAACCAATCAACTCATCAACCCAATAATTGTCAATTATCAATTATCCATTGTCAATTACTATGAACAAGTCCAACTTACGAATAATTTTTATGGGAACGCCCGAATTTGCGGTGGCGAGCCTCGATGCGCTTGTGGCTGGCGGATACAATGTGGTGGGCGTGGTTACAATGCCCGATAAACCCGCTGGGCGCGGCTACAAAATGCAGTTTTCGGCGGTGAAAGAATACGCGCTGGCGCATAATTTGCCGCTGTTGCAGCCCGAAAAACTGAAAAACGAGGATTTTCTGAACGCGCTGCGCGCCCTGCAAGCCGACCTGCAAATAGTGGTGGCATTCCGTATGTTGCCCGAGGTGGTTTGGGCGATGCCGCGCCTCGGCACATTCAACCTGCACGGCTCGCTGCTGCCGCAATATCGGGGCGCTGCGCCCATCAACTGGGCGATTATCAACGGCGAAAAAGAGACGGGCGTAACCACATTTTTCTTACAGCAAGAAATCGACACGGGCGACCTGATTTTGCAACGCAAAACGCCCATCGCCGACAGCGACAACGCTGGCACAGTGCACGACCGCTTGATGGAAATCGGTGCGAAAGCCGTTACCGATACGGTCGATGCCATTTTGACCGAAACGGTTACCGCCACGCCGCAGCACTACGATGGCGCACTGAAAGCCGCCCCAAAAATTTTCAAAGAGACCTGCCGCATCGATTGGCACAAAACCTGCGACGAGGTGTTCAACTTTGTGCGCGGGCTGTCGCCCTACCCTACTGCTTGGACAGAACTGCACGAAAACAAGAACGCCGTCGCCATAAAAATTTTCGAGGTTGCGCGCGAACCAGCGGCGCACCATTTGGCGTGCGGCACACTCGTCGCCGACGGCAAAAAAGTGCTAAAAGTTGCCGTAAAAGACGGTTTTGTACAGATAAAATCGCTGCAAACAGCAGGCAAACGCCGCATGCAAGCCGACGAGTGGTTGTGCGGCAGTCGCCTATGCGAAGGCGCTGTGTTTCAGTAGTTAGCGCACAATTTTCGAACTATCGAGAGTTCTCAACCACGCACGAAATTTTTCTGGTTCAATGCCTTCGCGCTGCGCCAATCGGGCAATAGCAGCCCCTTCGGGCGTGGCCTTACAAAGGGGACAGGCACGCACCCAAGTTGGTACAGTCCTCTCCCCTTTTCAAGGGGACGAGCGCAGCGGAGGGGTTCGAGAACAACAAACAATAACCGCTTTCAACAATTCAACAACAAACAAACATAGAAACAGAAATTGCGTTAGCAATTTCGAGAAACTTAGAAACAACGAGAAACTCTCTCCAACCAGAAATCTAGAAACTAGAAATTAGAAAATTTCCCCCATCTTAATTCTAAATTCAAAATTCTTAATTTTCTTCCCCCTTGGGGGATAAGAGGGGGTCTAAAAAAAAGCCCCGCACCTAACGGCACGGGGACTCAAGAAACACTATCTGTTTGCTTTTACTTAATATTATAAGTTATGTTTTTGTACTGACTTGTCCACGCATCTGTAATTTTACTTACCGTACCTGTTACCAATACAGAATCGGTTGCTATCGGATTCTTTGCGTCTGTCGTTTGATCCAATGCAGCAGCCATAGTCAATGCTTCGGAAGCCGAAATAGCCTCTGTCGGTACAGTACCGTTAATGGCAGTAAAGTAGCCATAATTCGTTTCAAGCGTACCTTTGAAATTAATCAAGACTGTTTTCAATACGACAACATCACCAACTTTTAGGTCTTTTCCACTAACAACGCCATCTTTAGTGCGGTAGCACAACAAATCTTGAGGATCCGTCGATTTTTTACCATTAATTTCGGCATACGAACACTCCTTCAAGCCAGGCAACTTGTTGTAGGCAGTCAATTTGCCTTTAATAGTTAATACTTGTCCCAAGTTTCCTGGGTTCTCTCCCAAGTTTACCAAAGAACGGACAGCGCCAGCAGGTAATTGTACGCAGAGCACTTGCGATGCGTCAGTTACATCGGCAGCATCAGCTAGCAGTACATTGGCTTTGTTTACGGAAGTATCAGCAGCAGCTTCGGCCGAGAATACGCATTCGCCTGGGTTTGGTTTCACATTGTACCAACCAACAATGTAGCCTTTTACGGTAGCTTCAGAGTTGTCTTGCTGAGCCATCGCTTGTGCCACAGTAAGTTCTGTGCTTGGCGTGGGAGTCGGGGTCGGGGTTGGGATTACATCGTCGTCATCGTCTTTTTTGCAGCCGATGAGTGCTGCGGTGCATGCTACTGCGAGCATTGTACCAAAGAAAATTTTTGAAGTTTTCATGATTTAATAAAATTTAAAAGGTTAATGAATAAATTGTTATTTCAAAGTTCAGATTGCGCTGTGCGCTGTTTCTTTATAGTTTCTATGTTTCTAAGTTTCTGCTTCGCAAGATTTTTGCTACGCTCGGCATAGTTCAAACGAGTTTGACTCTGCTCTCGCTTATCGCAAAAATTTTCGCGCTACGCGCTGTTTCTAGTTTTCTATTGAAGCGTTGAATCGTTGAGTCGTTGAAGCGTTGAATCGAATAAATCTGTCAATTTGTCAATCCGTCAATTTGTAAATTGTTTTTGTTTTCGTTTTAGTCAGCGTCTAACTCACTTCTCACTTCTCACTTCTCACTCCTAACTTCTCACTTCTAACTTCTAACTTCTTTTGCTACTAAACGGAACTATTTTCGTTTTATTTTGTGTTTGATTTTCATTACTGCAAAATTAAACTCTATTTCGGTCTCTTTTTCGGTGGTTTGCAGTCCATCATCAAAAAGTTCCGCCAGCAAACTATTGCCTTTTTGCGACAATTCACCCGTGAGTTTTGCATCGGTTGTTTGCGACATTTGCGCCATTGTGCGCGTCAGTTCACGCATTTTTGCAAATGTTTCTACTATCGCTATTGTGGTCTGTACAGCGCGCTCGCTTTTCAGTATGGTAGCCAGCATATAAAGCCCTTTCTCCGTGAAGGCTTTGGGTAAAACACGCGTTTTCGACAATTTTGTAGTAGAAATTTTCCACTGCAAATCTGTAAGTCCATGTTTATCAACTTCGAACGAATGCCCTTGTGGAATTTTTTCTTGGTTGTTTGTAATCAAAAATTTTGATCGCAAATTTTCAAATTCCTCATTTTCCAAACTAAATATATACCCATTTGGAAACTTGTTTGGATTGTTCTTTACCGCTTGGTTTACGATACGCGTTTCCACGCCGTAGAGTGCCGCCACATCGCTATCGAGCAGAACATTCTGCCCACGCAGCGTGATGATGCGCCTCTGCACCTCACCCTCAATTCTCACTATGTCGGCTGTGTTGGACACTGTTGCTGAAGCAAATTTCAATTTTTCAGTTGATAAGTTGATAAGTTTAACGCATTAACAAGTGTCTGTGAGGCAAAATAATTTTCAAATCTTCAAATCTTCAAATGAAAAAACTTTTTACTTTATAAACTTTCAAACTTTATGAACTCATCTTGCGACTAAATTTTACTTAAACAAATCAGCGTGTGTGCCAGTTCTGTAGAGCATCAGTACCTGCACGGTGTCGTCTATCTTTTTGTAAATCAGCAGCCAGTCGGGTTTTATGTGGCACTCTCGGTATGCGCTCATGTTTCCGCTCAACTGGTGGTCGCGTTTGTCGCTCGACAGTGGCATATCGCTAGCAAGTTGAAACACGACTTCGTTTAGTTCGTCTTCGCACAGATTGCGTTTGCGTGCCAATTTCAAGTCCTTCTTAAATTGAGTCGATATGATTATTTCCCTCATTTAATTTTTCGCAAATAGTCGGCAAAATCTTCGCAAACAATGCCACCGCCGCTATTCAATTCGTCGAGTGCGCGTTGTGTTTTGCGGTTTGGCTTCAACTCTTCGTCGTCGGCATCTACCACAGCAAACGATATTTTGAGCATTTTTGCCAAATCCTGCAACCATTTCAGTTGCACCGATGTTCGTGGTTGTAATAATATCGACTGCATATACTCTATTTCAGTTGATGAGTTGATGAGTTGAAAAGTTGATAAGTTGATAAGTTTAACGCATTGGAGTTGGAGTCAGATTTCTGGTTTCTAATTTTCGGTAGCCAGATCGCCGCAATTATTGTTCATTTTTCTCGGACGCACTCGGTGCGTCCCTACAATTTGGAATCTAAAATTTGAAATTTTGAAATCGCGGCTCTGCCGCATAATTCCTCACTCCTAATTCCTCACTCCTAACTCTCATTGTCAATTATCAATTATCAATTATCAATTGATTTAGTATGCCGGATAATACACATCATCGGCACGCCACTCTTCGTCGCCGCTTTTCAGAGAGAGCGACTCCAAGCCGTTGATAACGATGGACCATACTTTGTTGTTGTAGGCTTGGTAGCTACCGTTGTCCCAGTAGTACGAGATGAAGCCAGTAACCGATCCTTTATATGTTTTTCTTGGTAGAGTTGCGCAAGCAAATTTTGCATACTCGCTAGTTCCAAGTGCAAGACACTCTACGGCAAGCACTGAATCCACTCTACCGCAAGTGAACAAGCGCGATTGTGGGTAACCTCGACCATCTGTGGTCGGGGCAAATACATTGGCATCGCCATCGTTATCGCAGTCAATTGTTCCGCTCAACTCTTTCAACGCATCGTTGTTCCATGTGTAAGGTACAAAACTAACACCATTTATGCGCACCAAGCGGCTCGAAAGTTTGGCTATCTCTTTGTAGTCGTTGGCGGTGGCTTTAATCTCGGCAATGGTCATATCCTTTGCCATAATTTTGCTTTTGTTGGGAATGCCTATTAATTGCACATGCTCTTTGAACACTTGCGGTGGGATACGGCCAATTTCCCAGCCCGATTTTCCCGTTGCATTATTATCCAAGCCCTCCTTACCGTTGTTGTAGTATGGCACGCCTATCTGCGGCATACGAGCATATTTGCCTATGGCCAAGCCTTGCAGTTTGATGGCAATTTTCTGTCCGATAGGATACTGACCGCCAAGACTGCCAGCATCGACCGAAATTTTCATGCCATAATCTGGATTTTCGCAGTCCTGAATGTAGATGCTTTTGTAGATGTTGCCCGGCACATCGGTCGAGGCTATGCGTCCCACGATGATGATGTTGTCGGTGATGTCCTGCACACTGAACAGACCAAGATTCTGTCCGCTTTTGTTGTACGAGCGTGAGCGCGGAGGGTATTTTTCTGTGTCCCCAAATTCGGAGAAATACTTCTCGTTGCTTACAAGTTCGCCAATGGTCATGGTGGCTTTCCACTCTTGGGCGGAGCCCTCTTCGGCGTAGTGTTTGCCGTCGTATGTGATGTCTTTCGGATCGTTGTATTTGTGGCAAGCCGCCAACATAGCCACAGCAGCCAACCCCAAAATATACTTTGTGTATTTCATAGCGTTATCGGTTTTTATCGGTTAAAAATATCTGTTTCCATTTTTTTAGAATTTGAAGCCCACATTCAAGAAGAAGTTGAAGCCCCAAGCATAGTAGAACTTCGATGGATATTTATCCACATAGTTCGACACTTTGTATTTTCTGTCTTCTGGATTCTTTGCGCCTGAACGATAAGAGGCTGTCGGTATGCGTGCTTGCTGCCAGCCGCCAGTCTTCAGACCTGTGTTGTTGGTTACATTGTTCAGACTCAAGTTGATGTTGATAGAGCGATTGTTTTTCAAGTAGATGAGTTTGCCCACCGAGGCATCGACCATGATGTGGTTGTACCATTTTGCCCCTTCGAACAGCGACTCCTGCGTAGCCAAAGCGTCTATTTTGGCTTGAGTTTCGGCTGCGGTGGAATTTTTACCATACCATGTTTGCGGTTCAGTGCCGTCGGCGCGCATGCCAGTAATCATACCTTGCGAGTAGCGACTCGGTGCCACGCCCAAGTAGTTTTGGTCGTAGTAACTGATGCTGAGGTCGGCAAACCACATTTTGCTGTGGAAGAAGTTGAGTTTGAGCATGGCAGCCAGTTGCGGACCGCTTGCCACTTTCACTGCTTTGCCATCGATGCCCTGTGTGGTGAGCATAATGCGATCGACCACCTCTTGGCGATTGTCTATCTTCATGCCGTTTTCGGCACTCTCCACACCTATCGGGTTGCTGGTGTAGTGCGCCTCGTTGTAGGCCAGCACGCCACTCAGCGTAAAGTTGCTGTTCAGTTTCACCGACACGCCCAACTCACCGCCTTGGTAGATTTTGTCCACGCCGTACATCAGGTGGTTGATAAAGGTGCGGTATTCGTCGTTGTAGTAGCCATTGCTCTCGATGCCATCGAACGAGTGGGTACGGTAGAGGCTCAAGCGACCACGCACACGCGGATAGGTAACAATGTAGTTCACATCGTACGAGAGTATCTTTTCGGTCAAGCCGTAGGCTTTGCCAAGAGGCGTGTTGCTGGTTTTATACTTTTTGTAGAAATCGTCGATGCTGCGATCCATAATGCGCTGCGAGATGTAGTAGTTCGTAGGCAGTGGAGCGCGTGTTTCCATCAGCACATCGGCAAACAGGCGGTGGTGTCCGTTGAACTTATAGACAAATCCAGCCTTGAACGATGGGTCGTAGAAATTGTGTATTTTGCCTTGCCCTTTCGAGCGTACTTTTTCGCCCAGTTGCTCGCTCAAGTACCAAGCGCGTCCGTTGTTCATACGGCCCGTGCGGAAGAAGTTGGTGTTGGTAAACTTAAGGCCATAGTAGAACTCGATGTGGTTGAAATCCCACGCATTGTGCGCGAAAGCACTCACGCGCGCTACATCGATGTCGTAGTCGTAGCCGAAGTGAGTCTTTTTGTCTTTCACGGCTTTGGCATTGCCATCGGCATCTACATTGTCGAGGTCGTTGATACGCACCCGTGTTACATCGGCAGCGGTCATCTCTACATCTTCGGCCAAGTCGTTGATATCGCGGTCGGAGAATGGGTCGATGTCGAACCACTGGTTGGCCCCCATCAGGTCGTCGACGGTTTTGTAGTGCCGCCCTTTCGAGTATTTGGCCTCCAAGCCAGCCACGATGTTCAGATGTTCAAAGGTCTTATTTTCGTAGGTGGCGTTCAGCATTGTTTCGAAAATGTTGTTGTGGCGGCGTTCCTGCATGTATTTGGCCATACCATTCGGGTTGATGATATTGTTCATGTAGTTGGCGTTATACATGGCGTTCCAGTCCATCTGTGTGGCCACATCGTTCTTTTTGCCGTAGCCGTTTTTCCAGAGTCCTGTCAAACGGTTGTATTCATCGACATTGGTCAGAATCTGACTTTGGTCGCCGCCCTGCCAGTTGGCTGTGCCACCGCTCATGCGGTAATCGTAGTCGTGGTAGAAGTTGCCGTCGCTAGCCAATCCCCAGCCTGCCAGTTGGTAACTTGGCATATTGCGGTAGTAGTCGGGGCGTGGGTCGGGTGCGTTGTAGAATGTGATGGCCGAGTTGCTATACATGCTGTAGTGTGCGCCTACGCCAATTTTGAGCGATTGTCCATCGCTGATGTTCCAGTCGTAGTTGAGCAGCAGGGTCGGGTCGTAACTATGCACAATGCGCGAGTTGCGTTTTTTGCCGTTGAACCAGCCCCAGTAGGGGTTGTAGTAGGTCGATGTGAGATCGACGGTCTCTTGTGTCAAAGCCGACGAGCCAGCGCGTTCGGTGGGAGCGCACCAAGCGGCTATGTTCAGGCTGTGGTGGTTGTCGAACACCTTTTCGGCACTGAAGAAGAGTGCGCCAGCGTTGTAGAATGTGCCTTCGTTGCGGCTGAAGAGCGAGCCAGCGTGGTTCAGGCTTTCGTCGCTCCAGCGGTACGAACCGCTCACGGCAAACGCCCAACCGTTGGGCATCAGACCTGTGGCGTAGGTGGCTTGCGCACGCAACCAGTAGGAGCGGTTGGTACCCGAAATGCTCACATTGCCACCACGCGCATACTTCGAAGCGCGAATGTCTATATTAGTGGTGTTGCCAAGGTTGCCGTAGGTGTATGCGTTCGGCGCAAAGTTGTTTACCAACTCCTTGTTGCGGAAAGCGTAGTTCAAACCGCCTATCGACGAGTAGTTGAAACGGCTGCGCTCGCCATCGTTGAAATTTACACCATTTATATAGGTGCTTTCGTAGCGCTGTTCGTAGCCACGAATGCGGTAGCGTGCCGAACTGAAGCCGTAACTGGCTGTGCCTGTAAATACATCGCCTTTGGAGAATAGCAGTCCCGAAATGGTCTGCGACGAAAGTCCGTCTTCGTCGTCAAATTCGATGTCGGCCATAGCAAGAAACGCCTCTTCTGTCAATTCCCGCATGGCCTCTTCTTCGGCCGATTGCAGGGTCATCACGCCGAGGTCGAGCGCGTCCAAGCCCGAAATGGTGATGGGTCGTGTTTCTACATCATAATTTTCGAGCGCGATGGTAAGCACTTCGTCGCCCGCTTGTGTGGCTTCGATATAGAACTGCCCACGCGAATCGGCCACGGCCGAGGCTTGTTGGCCTTGTAGCGTAACGACTGCGCCCGCTGCAGGTTCGTTGGTGCCTGCAATTTTGACAACTCCTTTCACCACACTTTGTGCGCCAGCAAAGAGCGACACCGACACGGCAAAAGCAAGCAATAGTGTTTTTCTCATGGTGTGTATTTTTAATTAGATTTGGTTCGGTTAAATTTCGCGCAATTTTGCGACTGCAATATTACGCTTTTTTTTTCAAACAGCAAAATAAAAAGCACCTTTTTTTCTGAACAGCCCCAACAGACTACTGCGCACTTTTCTATTTCGACAAAAAGCGTTAATTTTTGTGTCAAAAAGAAATTTTTTGACAATAAAATCAGCAAAATCGAAAGTAGAACGCAAAAATGAAAAAAATCTTTTGAAAAAAGTTTTGCCATGTCAAAAAAAAATGCCAATTTTGCAACGAGTTATTGGGCTGCCCCATGCTCGGAAAACACGAAACACACCCTTTTATAATCTAATTACAAGAAAAACATGAAACTCAAGCACCTTTTTCTCATTGCCCTGCTGCCAACGGCTCTCGCTGTGTCGGCGCAAGCAGACGATTCGTCGAGCCTGAAGAAGTATGTCATCGGGTTCTACAACTTGGAGAATCTGTTCGACACCATCGACTCGCCCGACACCGACGACTCGCAATTTCTGCCCAACGGCAGTTACCATTGGACGGGCTTCAAGTACAAGAACAAAATCAAGAATATGTCCTACGCCATCTCGAAATTTCCGAAAGAGTTGGCTGTGCTGGGCGTTTCGGAAATCGAGAACGAGGAGGTGATAAAAGACCTTGTGTCGCAGCCTGTGCTGTCCGACCGCAATCTGAAAACCATCTGTATCGAAGGTCCCGACCGTCGCGGTGTCGATGTGGGCATGATTTACAACGCCGATGTGTTTACCCCGACAAATATCGTGTCGCACCACCTGCGCTACGAACTGTCGAAGCCGTTTGTTTCGCGCGACCAACTGTGCGTTACAGGCCTGCTCGACGGCGAACAGATTCATGTGATTGTGCTGCACTGGCCATCGAAATATGGCGGCGAAAAAGTTTCGACCCCGAAGCGTAACGATGCCGCACTGACCACCAAATGGATTTGCGACTCGATATTTGCTATCGAACCGAACGCCAAAATTGTGGTGATGGGCGACTTGAACGATGACCCCGACACCGAGTGCATACAAAAATATCTTGGTGCCAAGCACGAACGCGACAAAATGCAGCCCGGACAACTCTACAACCCGTGCTACAACATCTACAAGAGCGGCACTGGCACGCTGGGCTACCAAGATGTATGGTGCTTGTACGATATGGTGATGGTTTCGACCGAGTGGCTCGACAACAAAGATTTAAGCACGCTCACCTACTGGAAATCGGAAATTTTCAACAAAGATTTTCTGAAAGAGCAATCGGGCAAACGCAAAGGCTATCCGCTGCGCACGCACACGGCAGGCGTTTGGACTAACGGCTACAGCGACCACTTCCCCAGTCTGATTTGGGTAGTGAAGAAATAAAAAAAAGAGATCTTGCCAATCGGCAAGACCTCTTTTTTTCAATTAACAATGAACAATGAATAATAGTAGCAAGTAGCAAGTCGCAAGAAAGATTTTAAGAGCATAGAAGATAGAGCATAGACTTTTTAATTACCCAATTTCTTAATTCCCAATTATCTAATCAAATTGCGTGGTATTGGTCGCAAAAAATTCATAACTCTAAATTCATAATTCTTAATTGACCAAAGCCTTTCCCCCTTCGGGGGAAATGGGAAAGGGGGCTACTGCCAACACTAATGCGTTAAACTCATCAACTGATCAACCAATCAACTTATCAACTTAATTCTCAAACGCCAATTCATTGTTTTTCAGCACGATGCGTATTGGTTTGTCGTGCGATACGCTGCCAGCGATAATCTGTTTGCTCAACTCGTTGAGAATGTAACGCTGAATAACGCGTTTCACAGGGCGTGCGCCAAATTCGGGGTCGAAGCCGATGTGGGCGATGTACGCCACCGCTTCGGGCGACACTTCGAGCGTGATGCCGTTCTCTTTCAGTTGGCGACTGACGCTGTTCAGTTGCAGTGTAACCACCTGACGAATCTCCTCCTCGTTGAGCGGCGCAAACATGATTGTTTCGTCGATTCGGTTCAAAAACTCGGGGCGAATGGTCTGTTTGAGCATATCGAGCACCTGTGCTTTGGTCTTTTCCACAATCTCGTCGTGGTTGGCTGGGGTCATCTGCGCAAAATTTTCGCGAATGAGTTGCGAGCCAAGGTTCGAGGTCATGATGATGATGGTGTTTTTGAAATTGACCGTGCGCCCTTTGTTGTCGGTCAGGCGGCCATCGTCGAGCACTTGCAGCAGCACATTGAACACATCGGGGTGCGCCTTTTCGATTTCGTCGAATAGCACCACGCTGTACGGTTTGCGCCGAATGGCTTCGGTAAGTTGTCCGCCCTCGTCGTAGCCCACATATCCTGGAGGCGCACCGATAAGTCGCGTTGCGCTGAATTTCTCCTGATATTCGCTCATGTCGATACGCGTCATCATATTTTCGTCGTCGAACAGGTATTCGGCCAACGCTTTGGCCAGTTCGGTTTTGCCCACGCCCGTCGTTCCGAGAAAGATGAACGAGCCAATCGGTCGTTTGGGGTCTTGCAGCCCTGCGCGACTGCGGCGCACGGCATCGGCCACGGCGGCGATAGCCTCTTGTTGCCCTACCACGCGTTTGTGCAGTTCGGTTTCGAGGTTCAGCAGTTTCTCCTTTTCGCTCTGCATCATTTTGGTTACAGGAATGCCTGTCCAGCGACTCACCACCTCGGCGATGTCCTCGGCATCGACCTCCTCTTTTATCATGGCGTTGCCTTGCTGCATGGCGGCCAACTGCTTTTGACTGTCGGCGATGGCGGCTTCGGCGGCTTTGATTTTGCCGTAGCGAATTTCTGCCACTTTGCCGTAGTCGCCTTCGCGTTCGGCACGGTCGGCCTCGTATTTCAACTGCTCGATGTCGATTTTCGACTGCTGAATTTTGTCGATGAGGGCTTTTTCGCTGCCCCATTTGGCGCGCATCTTTTTGCTCTCCTCTTTCAGGTCGGCAATCTCTTTGCCCAACTGTTCGATTTTCGGCTGGTCGTTTTCGCGTTTTATCGCTTCGCGCTCAATCTCCAACTGCTTGATATTGCGCTCGATAGTGTCGAGTTCTTCGGGCACCGAATCCATCTCCATACGCAGTTTTGCGGCGGCTTCGTCCATCAAATCGATGGCTTTGTCTGGCAGAAAACGGTCGGAAATGTAGCGGCTCGACAACTGCACAGCGGCAATAATCGCATCGTCTTTGATACGCACTTTGTGGTGATTTTCGTAACGCTCTTTCAAACCACGCAAAATCGAAATGCTGCTCGCCTCGTCGGGTTCATCGACCATCACAGTTTGGAATCGGCGTTCGAGTGCCTTGTCTTTTTCGAAATACTTTTGATATTCGTCGAGCGTGGTAGCACCGATGGCACGAAGTTCGCCGCGCGCCAAGGCAGGTTTCAGAATGTTGGCTGCGTCCATAGCGCCTTCGCCGCCGCCTGCGCCCACCAGCGTGTGGATTTCGTCGATGAAAAGAATTATCTCGCCGTCCGATTTCACCACCTCGTTGATGACCGATTTCAGACGCTCTTCAAATTCGCCTTTGTATTTGGCACCAGCCACCAGCGCGCCCATATCGAGCGAAAAAATCTGTTTTGTCTTCAGATTTTCGGGTACATCGCCACGCACAATGCGGTGCGCCAACCCCTCGGCGATGGCGGTTTTACCTGTTCCCGGTTCGCCTATCAGAATTGGGTTGTTTTTGGTGCGTCGGCTCAAAATCTGCAACACACGCCGAATCTCTTCGTCGCGCCCGATGACGGGGTCGAGTTTGCCACTGCGCGCCTTTTCGTTGAGGTTGATAGCATATTTCGACAATGCTTGATAGGTATCTTCGGCACTTTGGTCTTTCACTTTCGACCCTTTGCGCAGTTCGGCGATGGCCTCGCGCAACGCCTTGACGCTCACGCCCGCATCTTGCAGAAGTTTCTGCACGCTGTTCGGCGTATCGACCAGCGCAAGCAGCAGATATTCGAGCGACACAAACTCGTCGCCATCTTTTTGCGACAGTGCTTCGGCACGCAGCAACACATCGTTGCTCTCGCGGCTCAAATAGGGTTCGCCGCCACTCACGCGCGGCAACGACGCCACCTGCTTATCGACTGCCGCCGACAGCATTTGGCTGTTTACCATCAGTTTGCCAAAGAGAAAAGCCACCACATTTTCGCCCTTTTCGAGCAACGCTTTCAGCAAATGTGGCGTTTCGATGGCTTGCTGACCACCTTGCGAAGCCAGTTCAACAGCCCGCTGAACGGCCTCCTGCGATTTGATTGTAAATTTGTTGAAGTTCATAATATAAAATGGTTTCTAAGTTTCTGGTTTCTAGTTTCTCAAAATTGCTATCGCAATTTTTGTTTCTATGTTTCTGATTTTTTTATTTGAAAATTTGAAGATTTGAAGATTCAGTTTGCTATTTCACTGCTCACTTCTAACTTCTAATTTCTCACTATCAAAACGGCTGCCAAATGCAAATGCTGACATTTTGGCGTAATTATCGGCTTAAAAATCGGACAAAACGGCAGATTTTCAGGTTGTTAATATCTTGGCGGAATAAAATAGGGTGTGAGCGACTTTTTTTCGTATCTTTGCAGAGATAACGGCTCATTTTTGTCATGCACATAGCCATAGCAGGAAATATCGGCGCAGGAAAAACGACGCTTACAGGTTTGCTGGCCAAGCACTACGGCTGGGAACCGCGGTTCGAACCAGTGCGCTTCAACCCCTATCTGGAGGATTACTACGCCGACATTGCGCGGTGGTCGTTCTGCCTCGAGGTCTATTTTCTGAAACAGCGGTTCAAAGATGTGCTCGACATTGCCAAAGCCGACCACACCATCATACAAGACCGCTCGATATTCGAAGGCGTGTATGTGTTTGTGAACAACAACTACGAGATGGGCAACCTGTCGGAGCGCGACTACACCACCTATATGGAACTTTTTCAGTTGATGATGTCGCTCACCAAACTGCCCGACCTGATGATTTACCTGCGCAAAAGCGTTCCAGCACTGGTGGCGCAGATTCAGAAACGCGGACGCGACTACGAACAAACCATGCCGCTCGACTATCTGAAAGGGCTGAACGACCGCTACGAAGAGTTCATTTTCGACCGCTACAAAGGCGATGTGCTGGTTATCGACTCCGACAATTTGGATTTTGAACACAATCCGAAAGATTTTGAAACCATTATCAACAAAATAGACGCTACGCTATTCGGGCTGTTCCCATTGGCGGGCGCAGACAAGGCGAATCACAAACCATAAAAAACATACACCATGCACATTGCAATAGCAGGAAACATCGGCAGCGGCAAAACCACGCTGACCAACATGCTGGCCAAGCACTACGGCTGGACGCCCCGTTTCGAATCGGTAGAATTTAACCCCTATCTTGCTGATTTCTACGAAGATATGGCGCGTTGGTCGTTCAATTTGCAAATCTATTTTCTGAACAAACGCTTCAAAGATGTGGTGGAGATTGGCAAGTCGAACGAGACCATCATTCAAGACCGAACCATCTACGAAGACGCACGCATTTTTGCGCCAAACCTGCACGAGCAGGGCAAAATGTCGGATCGCGACTTTGCCAACTACTGCGACCTGTTCGACCTGATGATGTCGCTCGTGAAAATGCCCGACCTGCTCATCTACCTGCGCTCGTCGATTCCGAACCTTGTGGCGCAAATCCAAAAGCGCGGCCGCGAATACGAAAGTTCTATCCGCATCGACTACCTGCAAGGCCTGAACGACAAATACGAACGCTGGATTTCGGAGTACAAAGGCAAACTGCTCATTGTCGATGCCGACCATGTGAAATTCGAGAACAATCCGCAAGATTTCCAGAAAATCACCGACCGCATCGATGCCGAACTCTTCGGCCTCTTCCCCTTCGAAAGCGAAACAAAAGTGGGAAACGAGGTGAAATGAAATTTCAAATTTCAGATTTCAAATTTCAAATTGTCAGGTTTATCAACTCACCTAATAACCAATCAACCAATCAACCAATCAACTAATCAACTGATCAACAAAAAAAATACCATGAAAAAACATCTATTCACATTTTTGGCGGTTGCTTTTTGTGCGACTGCGCACGCCGACCTGCTTTTGGTCGAGGATTTCGACTACACGGCTGGCACGCCACTGTCGAACTGCGGTTGGGTTACAACATACGGCGACACATCGGTTACAGCGGTGTCCAACGGCTTGAGTTTCGACGGCTACGCAGGCTGCGGTATCGGTAACGGCGCAATAATAGGCGAAGGCAAAGATAGTAGCAGCCAACCGCACAAGTCTTTCGAGGCGCAAACAGAGGGCGACATCTATGTTGCATTTATGCTACAGCCCTATATGACTGCCAAAGCAAGTTATTTTTTCTGCCTACGCGATGCAATTAGCACCAGCGTATTCAACTACAATGCACGAATTTTTTTGAACGAAGCAAATCAAATCGGCTTATCATATTGTGATGGCGTTGATGGTGCGCAATTTGCCGATCGTGTGCTCGACAACGCGACAACCTATCTTGTGGTGCTGAAATATACCATTGTTGCGGGTGCGAAAAACGACCAAGTGTCGCTCTATCTGCTCGATGCCTTTACAGCCAACGAACCCGCTGAGCCATTGCTCACCACTACCAATAGTTCGTCGAGTGCGAATGCCGATATAAATCCTCAAAACATAGTCCTTCGCAGCAGTGGCAGCGACGATTGGATTTTGGTGGACGGCATACGCGTGGCCACCACATGGGCCGAAGCCGTAGCCGCTGGCAGTTGTCCCAGCACAGGCATGGCACAGCCGCAAAGCGATGCGCTGCACCTCTACACCGAAAATGGCAGCATTCTCGGTGCCGACCACATGCAGATTTTCAACATTACTGGCGTAGATGTAACCAACCAAAACGGCTCGCTGCACGGCATTTATCTCGTAAAAACCGCTGGCAGAATGCAAAAAGTGGTGGTGAAGTAGATTTCAGAATTTCAAATTTCAAATTTCTGATTTCTGGTTTAATTTTTGCAAGTGATTTTAATTATTTGAAAATTTGAAAATTGCGGCGTTTGGGAATACAAAAATTCTTAATTCAAAATTCTTAATTCCCCCCCCCCAAAAAAAAACTTCCCCCTTGGGGGATTAGAGGGGGTCTGAAATTTGAAATATCTTTAACTTATGAAAAAATCCATTCTAATCCTGACGGCTGCGGCTGCTCTGACTGCTTGCTGCGGCAACCAACAAAAAACCGAAACTGCTATGAACATGACCGACGAAATTACGCTCGTTGCGCCGCGCACCAAAGGCGGTTTGAGTGTGAACGAAGCCCTTGCGCTACGCCAATCGAGCCGCGAATACAGCACTGCGCCGCTCTCGCTCGAAGAGGTGTCGGAGGTGCTGTGGGCCGCCGCTGGCACCAACCGCGCCGACGGCAAACTGACCGCTCCATCGGCACTCGCGCTCTACCCTATCGAGGTGTATGCGTTTTTTGCCGAGGGCATCTATCGCTATGTTTCTGCGGAGCATAAACTGCTGCTCGTGGCGCAAGGCGACCACCGCCAAGCCGCTACCATGCAGGAGTTTGCCTACACGGCGCCGCTCAATCTGGTCTATGTGGCCAACTACGCCAAATACACTGGGCGTGGTGCCGATATTCCTGCCGACCGCCGCTGGTTTCTGTGCGGACAAGATGCCGCGGGCTATGCCGAAAATGTGAACCTCTACTGCGCCGCCAACGGTCTGAAATCGATCACACGCGGCAGTGCCAAAGCCGACCAACTGCTCGAAATTCTCCACCTCGACCCCACACAATACGCCGTAATCCTCGCACAAACGGTCGGAAAATAGTGAGAAGTGAGAAGTTAGCAGTGAGAAGTGATGCGGCAGAGCCGCAATTTCAGAATTTCAAATTGAAAATTTCAAATTGAAAATTTATTTGAAGATTGCGGCGGTGTTGGGCGAAAATAATTATTCATTCTTAATTCTTAATTCTTAATTAAACAAGAACCCCTCCCCTGCTCCGCAGGTACTCCCCTTGAAAAGGGGAGAGGGCAGACCAACTTGGGTGCGAACCTGTCCCCTTTGCAAGGGGACGAGCGAAGCGGAGGGGTTAGAAATAAGTCAATGATTCCATAAATCAATAATTCAATTGGCTTTTCCCCTTTGGGGAAAACGGGAAAAGAGGCCACAAAAAAAAAATAACAATGAATAATAAACAATGAACAATACTCGCGGCCTTTCGGCTACCGCAATTTGAAATTTTGAAATTCTGAAATTTGAAATTGCTGCGCTGCTGCGCAGCACCCTCCCCCTTGGGGGATTAGAGGGGGTCTTGAAATCCTGAGAAAATGTACCACAACATTCGCGAAGAGGCTCTAAAACTGAAAGTGGCTGCCGACTGGTTCGGGCGGTTCGACTGCACCGACATCATCGGGCGCATCGACTTTGCCGCAAAAATACCAACCAACGGCAAAGCGCTCTTCGGCGACGAATACCTGCTGTGGGCCGAAGCAAAACAGACACCCACCGATGTCTATCGTATGCTCACGCAACTGCTCGTTACCATCAAGCAAGATGCCGAAATGCAAACGCCGCCGAAATTCGCAGGCTGTTTCGACAACGAAAAAATCGCCTTCATCGAATACCACAATGTGCTGCCTGTGTTCACACTGAACGATTTCGACTGGACACAAACGCCATCGTCGGTCGACGAAAAAAGCGTCGAAACGGTGCGGCACACCATCGATGGCACACAACTCATCACCTTCCGCTACGACGACGACCAACGCGAACTCGCCAACTTTATAAAACAAAACTTTACGCGCGATGGCAACGAAAACCTGCTCTCGACGCTGATAAACCGCAACAACTACACTTTCATCTATCGACGCTGGCGCAATATGGTGCTGCCACACATCGATGCCAACTGGGAACTGCTGAAAAAAAACTACAGCATCTACGACCGCGACTTTTTTCTGGCCGAAATAAACATCGACGACAACGGCACCACCTGCGTGGACGACGACCACACATCGGTGCAAAATTTCTACATCACATTCGACGCACGCACAGCACAATACACCCTGAAACGCAAAGATGCCATGGGGCTCGACATGGCCTACACTTTCCGATTCAAAAAAGGCGGCATTGCGCACTACACCGAATTTTGGAAACGCTACAAACGCCCGCCGCAAAAAGAGTATTGGGACTTTATGATAACCCGACTCGACCTGCTGGCACCGCAAGATGTGCGCGAACGCAAAGGCGCGTTTTTCACGCCGCAAATCTGGGTCGAAAAAAGCCAACAATACCTTGCCAGCGTGCTGGGCGAAAACTGGCAAGACGACTACTATGTGTGGGACTGCTGCGCCGGCACAGGCAACCTGCTCGTGGGGCTCACCAACAAATACAACATTTGGGCAAGCACGCTCGACCAACAAGATGTCGATGCCATGAACGAACGCATACGCAACGGCGCAAACCTGCTACCGAGCCATGTGTTCCAGTTCGATTTCTTGAACGACGACTTTGCCAAACTGCCGCAGCCACTCCAAGAGATTATTGCCGACCCCGAACGACGCAAAAAACTCGTCGTCTATATCAACCCACCGTATGCCGAAGCAGGTAATGCAAAACAAGTAGCAGGTACTGGGAAAAATAAGGGGGGAGTTGCAACTTCAAACGAAACATACAAAAAATACAAAGACAAAATTGGCAAAGCCAGCAACGAACTCTTTGCCCAATTTTTCATACGCATCTACAGCGAAATCCCCGGCTGTACGCTTGCAGAATTTTCAACTTTGAAAATTCTGCAAGCGTCGAATTTTTTGGATTTCCGACGCATTTTCTGCGCACGGCTCGAAAAAATGTTCGTTATGCCAGCCAAAACTTTCGACAATGTAACAGGTTCATTTCCTCTCGGTTTCATGATTTGGGACACCGCCATACACGAGCCATTCACCCAAACACAAGCCGATGTGTACAATGCCGACGGAGAATATCTGAGAAAGAAAAATATCTATACCACCCTAAAATATCAACAAGGTCTTAATCACTGGATAAAAAAATTTGACACAATGGGTGATAAAATTGGATTTTTGATGGCAGATAGTCCAGATTTTCAGCACAATAGACAAGTTGCAATAGTTATCAAAAAGCCACAGAACAATCAAATGAGGCAAGACATCACACCAGCAAACTTAATTCAGGTGTGTATGTATATCGCTGTTCGCCACTGTATTCCAGCCACATGGTTGAACGACCGCGACCAGTTTTTGTTTCCGAACGACGGTTGGCAGAGCGATAGCGAATTTCAAAACGACTGTTTGTGTTGGACTTTGTTCAACAACAACATACAATCGGCATTTGGCATCAACCACTGGATACCCTACACCGAGGTGGAGGTGGAGGCGCGCGAGAAATTTGCCTCGCACTTTATGAGCGATTTCATGGCGGGCAAGGCGGCAGCCAGCAGTGCGGCGCACGATACGCTTTTTGCCACCGAGCAAACCAGCCTTGTGCCTACTGTGCCCATGCACTTTTCGCCCGAAGCGCAAAGCGTGCTGCAAGCAGGCCGCGCCCTGTGGCACTACTACCACCAAACCTGCGCCGCCGCCCTCTACAACCCAAACGCCGCCCTCTACGACATACGCGCCTACTTCCAAGGCCGCAACGAAAAAGGCAAAATGAACAACACCAGCACCGACCCACAATACAACACACTGATAGCCACCCTACGCCAAAACCTAAAAATTCTCGCAAAAAAAATCGAACCAAAAGTGTACGCATACGGATTCTTGAAATAAATTAGGAATGAGGAGTTATGCGGCAAAGCCGCAATTTCAAATTGAAAATTTATTTGAAGATTGCAACGATGTTGAATGCGAATAATTCTTAATTTTTAATTCTTAATTAAAACAAAACCCCTCCCCTGCTCCGCAGGTACTCCCCTTGAAAAGGGGAGAGGGCTGTACCAACAGTGGCGCGAACCTGTCCCCTTTGCAAGGGGACGAGAAAAACGGGGAACCGTTTTTCGGGTGGGGTTGGAAAACCAATAAACAATAATTGCGGCGTTTTGGTTACAGATAACCTGAAACACAGAAACAGCGCGAAGCGCAAGAAACTAGAAACAAAAATTGCGATAGCAATTTTGAGAAACAATCTGAAACTTGAAACTCTTAAATTCTGAAATTTGAAATTCTGAAATCCTTACACATGATAACTTCCGAACAACTGAAAGCACTCAACGAGCGTGTAGAAGCGCTGCACCGCTACCTCGACATCGACAACAAACAGATGCAACTCGAAGAGGAGGAACTGAAAACACAAGCACCCGACTTTTGGCAAGACCAGAAACGCGCCGAGGAGCAGATGAAAAAAGTGCGCGCCATAAAGTACTGGATAACAGGCTATAACGCTGTGAAAGCCGCCGCCGAAGAGGTAGAAATTTCGCTCGACTTTTTCAAAGAGGAGGCCATGACCGAAGCCGAAGTCGATGCCGCCTACAACAAAGCCGTGCAGCAGGTCGAAGAACTCGAAATGCGCAACATGCTGCGCCGCGAAGAGGACAAACTCGGGGCGGTCATCAAAATTGTGGCGGGCGCAGGCGGCACCGAGGCGCAAGACTGGGCGCAAATGCTCATGCGTATGTACATGCGCTACTGCGAAAAACACGGCTACCGCACCACCATTTCGAACCTGCTCGACGGCGACGAGGCGGGCATCAAAAGCATCACCTTCCAAGTGGACGGCGACTACGCCTACGGTTATCTGAAGAGCGAAAACGGCGTGCATCGGCTCGTGCGTGTGTCGCCCTACAACGCGCAAGGCAAGCGCATGACTTCGTTCTCGTCGGTGTTTGTTGCGCCGCTGGTCGACGACACCATCGAAATCGAAATCTCGAACGCCAACCTCTCGTGGGACACTTTCCGCTCGAGTGGCGCAGGCGGACAGAATGTCAATAAGGTGGAGAGCGGCGTGCGGCTGCACTACACTTTCCGCAATCCGCTCACGGGCGAACCCGACGAGATTGTCATCGAAAACACCGAAAGTCGCGACCAGCCGAAAAACAAGGAAAATGCGCTGCGTCTGCTGAAATCGCAACTCTACGAACTCGAACTCGAAAAACGCCGCCAAGAGACCGCAAAAATCGAGGCTGGCAAAAAGAAAATCGAGTGGGGCTCGCAAATCCGCTCCTATGTGTTCGACGACCGCCGCGTGAAAGACCACCGCACTGACTACCAAACCTCGAATGTAAATGCTGTGATGGACGGCGACATCGACGCCTTCATCAAAGCCTACCTAATGGAGTTTGGAGGAAATGAGTGAAAAAGTGTGAAAGTATGAAAGTGTGAAAGGTTATAGATTATAGATTATAGAAATTTGGGGCTGCAAATAACCAAATAAACTCATCAACTTATCAACGACTAATCAACTCATCAACCAATCAACTAATCAACCCAATTATCTCATTATGCGCCAAAAAATACTTTTTATCGTCAATCCCAAATCAGGAACGCTGAGCAAAACCAACTGGATTTCGATGGCTACACGCATGCTGGCCAAAGATTTCGATTTGGAGTTCAAATACACCACCCACCGCGGACACGCCTGCGAACTGGCGCAACAAGCCGTGGCCGACCATGTGCCGATTGTGGCAGCCGTGGGCGGCGATGGTACCGTGAACGAAATTGCCAGTTCGCTCGTCGATTCCGACACAGCACTGGCCATTCTGCCGCTCGGCTCGGGCAACGGACTGGCGCGCGAATTGGGACTTTCGCCGCTGCTGCAACTGAACGCCATTTCGTGCATCAAACGACTGAAATTCAAGCAGATAGACTATGGGCGTGTGAACGATGTGCCGTTTTTCTGCACCTGCGGCGTGGGCTTCGATGCACAGATAGCCTACGAGGTAACGCAGCGCAAACGGCGCGGACTTTGGATGTATGTCTCGCTCTGCATACACGAGTTTTTTCACTACAAACCACTCGAATGCACGCTCCAATACGACGGCAAAACAGAAACGCACAAGGCTTTTGTGGTAAATTGCGCCAACATTCGCCAGTTCGGATTCAACGCCTACATTGCGCCGCGCGCCGACATGACCGATGGTCGCCTGAACATCACCATACTGAAACCGTTTGGCTTTTGGACTGCCCTGCGGCTGCTGGCGGGGTTATTCACCAAGCGGCTCGACCATTTCAAAAAATATGTCGAAACATTCGAGTGCGAGCGCATCACCATCAAGACAGCGCAGAAAACGCCTTTCCACTGCGACGGCGACTACATCGGCCTCTCCGACCATGTCGAAGTCGAAGTTGTGCCGCACGCCCTCAAAGTTGCGATTCCATAATTCGTTGAAAATCAGCGACAAAAAAAATGCCAGCTCTATAACATTTCGTGTGAGTAGTCTAGTTGGAGGCCGCCAGTGACGAAGTAGATTATGTGCTTAAAGTTTTCGATGTTGGCATATCCTCGTGCGCGTTTTTTGGCGAGTTGTATGAGCGAGTTGAGCCCCTCCAAAATGCCGTTGTTCGTTCTCCTATCTTTTAACAGCGTCTCGATACCAAACAGGTACGATTTGACCATGTAGGCAAACCTGAGCATTGGCTCTAGTTTCGATTCTATCACCAGTTTACACCACCGCTCTAAATGCTCTTTAGGGTGTTTCCGATTGGCATTTTTGTATCAAAATATCGTAAAACGACTCTCTAAATCCATTAATGTAACTTCTATAAATTCACATTTTGTATCTAATGAGCCTCTCATCTTTCTATTGACGAAAGATGAGGGCTTCATAATTTGGAGATTTTGACCTATTGAGAGGTATCGTGTAAAATTTATCCTGCAATTTGACCTATACGCCGGAAAAAAACACACTTTTTTGTTCAGTATGGCGTGTTTATTGAATAAATTTTGTAATTTTCTAGTTGTTTAATCTGCAAACTATTTGAAATTCTGCAAATTGCTGAAGCAACAATCGGTGTAGTCGCTTACTGCGGCAGGTATTGGTTCGTTGTTGGTTAGGTATATGCAGCGCATGCCGCATTGCCAGCCGAATTGCATGTCGCTTAGGCTGTCGCCAATCATCACGCTGTCGTTTAGGCAGACTTCGGGAAAATCGGCTGCTGCTTGTAGTGCCATACCGATGTTCGGCTTGCGGTTCGGGTCGTTCGCTGCCGCCAACGATGGACAGACATACACTCGGTCGATATGGCCGCCTTGTTCCGCAATTTCTGCGCACATTTGGTTGTGAATAGCCGCTACATCTGCCGCCGTCATCAGTCCTTTGCCAATTCCCTGCTGGTTCGACACCACGAAGGTACGCTCAAAATGTCGCGACAGCCGTGCCACCGCCTCTTTGGCATTGGGCAGCCATTTCCACTGTTCGGGGTTGCGCACATAGTCGCCCACAATGCGCTCGTTCAGCACGCCATCGCGGTCGAGAAACAGGAATCGAACTTTCGGAAAGCGTTGCGGAATTTCTTGTTTGGCGCGCTGATAATCGGCAGGAACGCCCATATCCACGAAATAATCCGAAAAAGCCAGTCCGCCAAAGTGCCGCTGCGGTGTCAATGGTTGCAGCAGGTCGCGTTCGAACGAGAACTTTTCGGGTTGATTTTGTTGCAGTAGCCACGCCCGATTTACCGCATAAATGCCACCATTGATTAGCCCTTCGCCAACGCTCTCCGTCTTTTCGCGGAAAGCGGTCAGCAGTGCGCCATCGGTTTCTACCGAACCGTAGCGAGAAGTGTCCTCCACTTTGCGCAATGCCACCGAAATCGGCGCAGAGTTTGCTCGGTGGAATGCGTAGAATTTTGCAAAATCGATGTCGAACAGCGTGTCGCCATTCAGCACCAAAAAATCGTCCGCCACCACTTTTTCGGCGGCTTGGCGGATTGCGCCGCCTGTTCCGAGTGGCGTCTCTTCGACCGAATAATCTATTTGCAAGTTGCGATATTGCCGACGAAAATAGGCTTCGATCACCTCGTAGTGATAACTCACCGCCAAGATAATCCGTTTTGCGCCAGCCGCCGCCAAGCGGTCGAGAATGTAGGCGAGAAACGGCTTTCCCGACACAGACGCCATCGGTTTGGGCAGATTTGTGCCAATCTCCGACCGCAAACGCGTCCCCAATCCACCCGCCAATATCACCACATCAGAAAACATACACACCCTTTTATATAGGTCGGTTTTGGGAGCAAAATTAGCGTGGAAATATCTGTGCTTCAACCAGTTGGCAGATGATATGCCCCAGCATGATGTGGCACTCCTGAATGCGAGGCGTATCGCTTGAAGGCACATTGAGTAGATAATCTGACACCTCACGCATTTCGCCGCCTGTGTCGCCCGTCATCGCCACCGTCACCACGCCGAGTTGACGCGCTTTTTCGAAAGCGTTCAGTATGTTGCGTGAGTTGCCCGAAGTCGAAATTCCAATTAGCACATCGCCTTCTCGGCACGCCCCGTCTATCATCCGCGAGTAGATGAGGTCGTATCCGTAGT